>JANZZV010000118.1 GCA_026419195.1 Fervidobacterium sp. | reverse complement strand
ACTATGAGGGATTGAAACAACCCCTGGAACAGCACGTCGTCCAGGGGCATATAAGTTTGTAGCGTAACTATGAGGGATTGAAACTTAGCTGCCGGAGGAACCCTCCGACCTCCTCAAAAAGTTTGTAGCGTAACTATGAGGGATTGAAACAAAGGGGGAAAAAAGGGAGGGAAAAGGTATGGAAAGTTTGTAGCGTAACTATGAGGGATTGAAACATGATGCCCCTCGATCATGTTTTGATCGAGGGGTTTGGTTTGTAGCGTAACTATGAGGGATTGAAACAACTTGGCGACGGGAACCCCCCCGTCGTCAAGTGTCCGTTTGTAGCGTAACTATGAGGGATTGAAACACGCCCTCGCGGGGGCACTTGACGACGGGGACCTCCGTTTGTAGCGTAACTATGAGGGATTGAAACGAGGAATCCCCCGATCTCCGCAAAAATCCCGCGAGGGTTTGTAGCGTAACTATGAGGGATTGAAACCTAAGTGTGGAATCTTTTTTG
>JANZZV010000117.1 GCA_026419195.1 Fervidobacterium sp. | reverse complement strand
ACGAATACTTATTAATTTTCAAAAGGTACGGGAGAACAGTTTCAATCCCTCATAGTTACGCTACAAACGGATCGTAGCGGTTGCCCCCAGCCGCTACGATCAAAGTTTCAATCCCTCATAGTTACGCTACAAACTCCCAAAACCCTGGAACAAAATGTCGTCCAGGGGCAGTTTCAATCCCTCATAGTTACGCTACAAACATGTCGCGCTTATCCCCCGCAAAATCTTTTTAGAGATGTTTCAATCCCTCATAGTTACGCTACAAACTTGGAGGAATAACCCCGATCTCGGGCCCCGCGTTTGGTTTCAATCCCTCATAGTTACGCTACAAACAGATGTTCATTCTCCCCGGCGACGGGGAGTACTTACGTTTCAATCCCTCATAGTTACGCTACAAACCCGCGCGAGGGGGGCGTTGAATACGTCCCCTACGTGTTTCAATCCCTCATAGTTACGCTACAAACCAACCTCGACCCGGTACACGCAATTGGACCGGGTCTGTTT
>JANZZV010000116.1 GCA_026419195.1 Fervidobacterium sp. | reverse complement strand
ATTACTTATTTTTGATATATAATATAATTGTCAGGAAGATTGAGAGAGAAAGGGGAATGAAAAATGGAAATAAAAACGTGTATAAAAAGAACAGAATTTAAAAAAGCTATTCAATTTACAAAAGGAATGGAACATGGATGGTACTTATACTATACAACTGATGAGGACGAAAGTTTCAAGACTTTTTCTTCAAAAGAAGATATGGAGAAGTTTAAAAACGAACTAATTAAGAAGTATGATTATGTTGAATTTGAAGAACCAATCCCATATGTTGAGTTAAAAAATTCCGTGTTAGAACAAATATCTGAAGGAGATTTTATAATAGTAGACAAGAATATGAACTATCTTCAAGTTGTCCCAAAAGAAGAATTTGAAAGGGAATATATTTTAGTGATAGGAGGGAAATATAATGACAAAGAAATAGCGTCCGCAAGCCACTGACTTTAGTCATGTGGTTAGGACGCAAATACTTGATTTTATATTATATTACAATTATCTTGTAATG
>JANZZV010000115.1 GCA_026419195.1 Fervidobacterium sp. | reverse complement strand
TATAAGAGACAGGCGATATACGTTTGTAGCGTAACTATGAGGGATTGAAACGAGGAACCCCCCGACCTCCACAAACACACTTCGAGGGTTTGTAGCGTAACTATGAGGGATTGAAACTGTTCGCCCGCGCTTGACGGGGGGCGTGTATTCAACGTTTGTAGCGTAACTATGAGGGATTGAAACTGTTCTTCTCAAATCTTTGCCGCCTTTCATTAAAAAGTTTGTAGCGTAACTATGAGGGATTGAAACACATATGTTCTCCCATATTTTTTAAGGATTAATAAGGTTTGTAGCGTAACTATGAGGGATTGAAACCTATCGTTTTAAAATTAACAAATATTCCCCGTCGGGGGTTTGTAGCGTAACTATGAGGGATTGAAACCTGGGGGATTACATTCCCCCTGTTCATGCCCCTGGGTTTGTAGCGTAACTATGAGGGATTGAAACTTGTCAAGTGCCCGCGTGTAGGGGGCGTTGAATACAGTTTGTAGCGTAACTATGAGGGATTGAAA
>JANZZV010000114.1 GCA_026419195.1 Fervidobacterium sp. | reverse complement strand
CTATGAGGGATTGAAACCCCGCGTTTGACGGGGGGAGTGTATTCGACCCCCGTGGTTTGTAGCGTAACTATGAGGGATTGAAACCTTCACCGAGGGGGCGTATTCGACTCCCTCGGCAGGGTTTGTAGCGTAACTATGAGGGATTGAAACCTTCTCATCGTAAATTTTTTCTTTCTCCATACCTTCGTTTGTAGCGTAACTATGAGGGATTGAAACCCAAGTGCCCCAAGGAGGGCGTTGAATACACGCCCTGTTTGTAGCGTAACTATGAGGCATTGAAACCGTGTAGGGGGCGTTGAATACGTCCCCTATATTAAGCGGTTTGTAGCGTAACTATGAGGGATTGAAACACTTTAGTTTGCAATCACTAAACTGAGCGCTGCCCGGTTTGTAGCGTAACTATGAGGGATTGAAACTCGGGGAGGATGAACATCTTCCCCGACGCGGGTTTGGTTTGTAGCGTAACTATGAGGGATTGAAACAACCCGTCAATCAAAATATGATCGACGGGCAGGGGTAGGTTTGTAG
>JANZZV010000113.1 GCA_026419195.1 Fervidobacterium sp. | reverse complement strand
CTACAAACCCCGGTGGGGGATTACATTCCCCCTGATGATGCCCATGTTTCAATCCCTCATAGTTACGCTACAAACAAATTATTCGTAATATTGTTTTTAAACATTTGCAATGTTTCAATCCCTCATAGTTACGCTACAAACTTTATAAACTTTTCAAACCTTCTCCTCTTCTCATCAGTTTCAATCCCTCATAGTTACGCTACAAACAATTAAGCAAGAGATTTTTGAGGTGTTCGAAATACTGTTTCAATCCCTCATAGTTACGCTACAAACTCCAATTGTGGTTTTCCATTTTCATCAATAGAAAATCGGTTTCAATCCCTCATAGTTACGCTACAAACTTGTGATGGGGGGTTCCCCGTCCCCGAGCGAAACCCGTTTCAATCCCTCATAGTTACGCTACAAACTGTGTTGATGCACAATATGTTTTTGGAAGAAGAAGAGTTTCAATCCCTCATAGTTACGCTACAAACTAGCGCGTGTCGCGCTTATCCCCCGAAGTGTGTTCGGTTTCAATCCCTCATAGTTACGCTACAAAC
>JANZZV010000112.1 GCA_026419195.1 Fervidobacterium sp. | reverse complement strand
ACGCTACAAACCCTGCCGAGGGGGTCGAATACACCCCCTCGGTAAAGGTTTCAATCCCTCATAGTTACGCTACAAACATTTTCTCGCTCAGCTTGAGAGAAGAGGTTACATTGGTTTCAATCCCTCATAGTTACGCTACAAACGGGAAGAGGTTTATTCTCCCCGGCGACGGGGAATACTGTTTCAATCCCTCATAGTTACGCTACAAACGGGGGTTCCCCGTCCCCGAGTTTGACCCCAAACCCCGTTTCAATCCCTCATAGTTACGCTACAAACCGGAGGAACCCCCCCTCCACTTCGACCCGGTACGTGGTTTCAATCCCTCATAGTTACGCTACAAACTTGACGGCTGCACCATTAGGGGCGGCCGCTACCGCCGTTTCAATCCCTCATAGTTACGCTACAAACCCCGGTATACCCGATTAGACCGGGTCGTGATAAACTGTTTCAATCCCTCATAGTTACGCTACAAACCCTGCCGAGGGGGTCGAATACACCCCCTCGGTAAAGGTTTCAATCCCTCATAGTTACGCTACAAAC
>JANZZV010000111.1 GCA_026419195.1 Fervidobacterium sp. | reverse complement strand
GTGGGTGTATGACCCCTCCCGAAAGGTCATTTAGTTTCAATCCCTCATAGTTACGCTACAAACGCTGGAGCTGAGAGACCAGCTAGTAAACATTATGAGGTTTCAATCCCTCATAGTTACGCTACAAACTTAATTTTCGGAGGAATCCCCCGACCTCCGTAAAGAGTTTCAATCCCTCATAGTTACGCTACAAACTCAAGTGCCCCGCGGAGGGGGTTGAATACACTCCCTCGTTTCAATCCCTCATAGTTACGCTACAAACGAAGAAGGTGAAGTAATGGACTCGCTCGTAAATATTAGTTTCAATCCCTCATAGTTACGCTACAAACTAAAGATTCGACGGGGGATGAGCGCAACATGCGCTCGTTTCAATCCCTCGTAGTTACGCTACAAACTCGCTGAGGTCGGCAGCAACACCTCCTTTGAAACGTTGTTTCAATCCCTCATAGTTACGCTACAAACTTAGAGTTTACCACCCCCACGGAGGGTGCCAAGATCAGTTTCAATCCCTCATAGTTACGCTACAAACGGGAGAACAAATGTTC
>JANZZV010000110.1 GCA_026419195.1 Fervidobacterium sp. | reverse complement strand
CCCTCATAGTTACGCTACAAACTCCCCCCCGGAGGGGGGAAGAAGGAGGGAAAAAGTAGTTTCAATCCCTCATAGTTACGCTACAAACAGGGCGCCAATTATTTGGCGCACATTTGTGCGCCACGTTTCAATCCCTCATAGTTACGCTACAAACGGACTTCCGCTCCCCGGATATAGTCCTCCTCCAGGAGTTTCAATCCCTCATAGTTACGCTACAAACGCACCATTAGGGGCGGCCGCTACCGCCCAGACGCGGTAGTTTCAATCCCTCATAGTTACGCTACAAACTTTTTGTGAGAAGAAAAAAAGATTCGAAAAATACAGTTTCAATCCCTCATAGTTACGCTACAAACAATGTTAAAGGATTTCAAAAAATTTTTCGAAACATTGTTTCAATCCCTCATAGTTACGCTACAAACCAAACCCGTGTCGGGGAAGACATTTGTCCTCCCCGAGTTTCAATCCCTCATAGTTACGCTACAAACCAGGCAGCCGCAGAAACTGTTCACTATCTTTTTAAAGTTTCAATCCCTCATAGTTACGCTACAAACG
>JANZZV010000109.1 GCA_026419195.1 Fervidobacterium sp. | reverse complement strand
TCTCTCAACAGCCTGCACTCCGTTCTCTGCCTCACCCGCAACCTCATAACCGTTCTTAGTTAATATATCCCTTAACATCATCCTCATAAAAGCCGCATCATCCACTATCAAAACGCGAGCACCCATACACTTCATCCTCTCCCTTCCTAAGGATTCTAATCAAGCTATGTTAGCTTTTCTAACCTCTCTCTAGGAGAGATTATATCTGTTATCCTAACACCAAAGTTTTCATCTATCACAACAACTTCTCCACGAGCCACGGGCTTACCATTTACAAGCACTTCAACCGGCTCACCGGCTAACTTGTCAAGCTCTATTATAGATCCAGGTCCCAAGTTCAATATATCCCTTATATACATCTCAGTTTTACCAAGCTCCACAGTAACCTTAAGCGGAATATCAAGAATCAGATCTATATTCTTAGGTGGGACAGCTGTAGGAGCCTGAGCCTGAAGCGGAGCAAACTGAACCGGTTTGGCCTCTACAGGTGGCGCCTTCGGTTTTGCAGGTGCTTCAGGAATAACAGAAGGTGGCTTCTGAGCCTCCACACGTCCCTTAGC
>JANZZV010000108.1 GCA_026419195.1 Fervidobacterium sp. | reverse complement strand
CCTCATAGTTACGCTACAAACTGTATAAACCCGCGTCGGGGAAGACATTTGTCCTCCCGTTTCAATCCCTCATAGTTACGCTACAAACAAATGCCCCCCGGAAGGTTTGCCTTTTGGAGGGGCGGTTTCAATCCCTCATAGTTACGCTACAAACGGCACTTGACGACGGGAACCTCCCCGTCGCCAAGCGTGACCTGTTTCAATCCCTCATAGTTACCCAACAAACCAACCTCGACCCGGTATACGCAATTTGACCGGGTCGGTTTCAATCCCTCATAGTTACGCTACAAACTCGTGAGAAAATTGCAAAAAACGGGGGGGATATAATGGTTTCAATCCCTCATAGTTACGCTACAAACTCGCCGGGGAGAATGAATTTTTTCCCCGGCGCAGGGGTTTCAATCCCTCATAGTTACGCTACAAACCAGGGGCGCCAATCATTTGGCGCACGTTTGTGCGCCAAGTTTCAATCCCTCATAGTTACGCTACAAACCATAAAGATTGTATTGAGATATAAATACAATACCGTCGTTTCAATCCCTCATAGTTACGCTACAAACAAGGTATG
>JANZZV010000107.1 GCA_026419195.1 Fervidobacterium sp. | reverse complement strand
GGCTTGAGAGAAAAAATACCGGACAACTGCATAGTATTTCTTAGTAGGCTAGATACAGATGACGTAGAAAAGTTAAAAGATTATGTAATGAAGATAGTCAATAACAAACAGAGTGAATAACTCAAAGAGATGAAGTGATGGAAATTTCAAAAAGTCATGGTAGTGAGCCGAAGAAGATATCAGGATCTTTCAGTAGAACAAGCTTTGGTATGTGTTGGAAAGGCCTCAATCTCTGTCAGGTTCTTACGGTAGATATGGCAGTACTTCTTTCCTCTGAGAAGGTTGTCCAAAATACCGCCGACTGGGGAAGGAAGAACTTGAAAGGCGGTAAGAAATAACCCAGCCATCTAAACATCTACACTTTTGTATAGTTTAGACGAAGGGGTGATCTTATTACAATTAAATATATGACCTTTTTTGACCAAGAAGTACCACAAGAAATGAGAACTTATCTTCCTAGATGGAAAATTGATTCGTACACACCAGACATCATAAAAAGTCCTGTGAAGGTTATTCAAACATTCTGCTATTTTCCCTTGTTCCACTGGATGACTTTCAACAT
>JANZZV010000106.1 GCA_026419195.1 Fervidobacterium sp. | reverse complement strand
TTCAAATATTTTTTCATCTTTAACCGTTTGTAGCGTAACTATGAGGGATTGAAACACAATTGCCCTTCCTCACTAACACGAACTGGTATACGTTTGTAGCGTAACTATGAGGGATTGAAACAAAAAAGAACAAGAGAAGCAACTATACCAATTACAAGTTTGTAGCGTAACTATGAGGGATTGAAACAAGCCTAAGATGAAGGTGGAATGGTAATGCCAGATATTGTTTGTAGCGTAACTATGAGGGATTGAAACTCTGGTAGTAATACAGAAACAATGCGGGTGGATGATGTTTGTAGCGTAACTATGAGGGATTGAAACGCACCAGACAATTGTTTCATTGCCGCTGCAATTTTTGTTTGTAGCGTAACTATGAGGGATTGAAACAGGAATCCAGCCTCCTGTATCTAGTGTTTCAACTGCGTTTGTAGCGTAACTATGAGGGATTGAAACGGGAGAGGGAAACAATTCGTTCTCCCCGGCGACGGGGTTTGTAGCGTAACTATGAGGGATTGAAACAGTGAGAAAATCACTCAGCTTGATCAGATCTTTCAGGTTTGTAGCGTAACTATGAGGGATT
>JANZZV010000105.1 GCA_026419195.1 Fervidobacterium sp. | reverse complement strand
TTACTATTGTTATAAAATTTTTAAAAACTAAAAAATTTTGTTAGAAATTTCGCTATGTTTCCTAAACACGTAAACAAATAAATTTTGGAGGGGATATTGTGGGACTTGAAGTTATTAGAAAGCTGAATAAGGTAAAACCACATGATTTACCTATAGAAATATTATTAATGGAACAGAACATAAATTTTTTTATGAAAGGAATATTTCCAGAAGAATTATACCTATATTTATTAGGTGCAAAGATGAGTTATATAGCAGATTACTTACAAGTACATCCAAATACAGTAACTAACAGAGTTAAAAAATATTTAGAAGTATTCTCCCCTCATTTTTATAAAAAAGACGAGTTAGATTTTGAAGAACTGGCTAAGTTAGTCAGAAAGCTAAAACTTTTAAACAATATACCAGACGATGAATTTGTGCCAGTAAATCTATTGCAATTAAAACTATCAAAAGATAATTTATCAGCAGACTATAACAGTTTAACAGTGGAGGGGTAGTATGAAGTATTGCGTATTAAAACAAATTCAAATCGAAGAATGCGATGATTTAGATTGCAGATATATACCAGTCTGTTTTTCAGAAAGTG
>JANZZV010000104.1 GCA_026419195.1 Fervidobacterium sp. | reverse complement strand
ATAAAGGGCATATCGCCGTTGGATGTGTCTGACTGGATAGATGAGATAGAATCTGAATCAAGATTTCGTAAAAACCCGGCTTAAAGAAAACAAAACCAGAAGAAAAAGTGTAAAGAAAGGTGAAAAATTCCAAACTTCTATCTTTATGGACCTTGTTTTTACGGACAAAGTTATGATTGGATAAAATCTCCAAGCCTTTCACCTTCTCAAGTATAAGAGTTGTTAAACACTATATTTTAAAACTAATAATCATGAATTTAGTTCTTTATTTTAAAATCCGACACATGGAGTAAGCTGAAAAGTTTTTAGTTTTTGATCGATCCTTGACTATTTTTTTAAATTCACACAAAGAAAACTTTTTAAGTTTTAAAATCCTAAAAAGAAGAACGGTTTACTTTAACGGCTGAACTTTGGAATTAGAAAGAGAAAAGTTGTTATGAATGTAGGATTTCCAATAAGTTCGACGAAAAAGTTTTTTTCGCACGTAAATTCACAGCGTTATTTTGAAATTCATACAAAAATTGAAGTAAAGCTCCTAACTGATTCAAAGTTATGTAAGGTTAAGTGACGATGAACTCAAAAGAGACAGT
>JANZZV010000103.1 GCA_026419195.1 Fervidobacterium sp. | reverse complement strand
GTTTGTAGCGTAACTATGAGGGATTGAAACAGTGTCCCACCGAGGGGAGCGAATACACGCCCTCGGGTTTGTAGCGTAACTATGAGGGATTGAAACTACTGCCAACCTTTGTATCAAGCGAACCCAGAAGATGTTTGTAGCGTAACTATGAGGGATTGAAACCGTTCCCCCTCCCCATGCCCCTGGACGACGTTTTGGTGTTTGTAGCGTAACTATGAGGGATTGAAACATACAATCTTTACATAACTTCGCCCCTCCAAAAGGCGTTTGTAGCGTAACTATGAGGGATTGAAACGGAGCTTCCGGAGGAAGCCCCCGACCTCCTCAAACAGTTTGTAGCGTAACTATGAGGGATTGAAACTTGACATTAAGCGCGGGACAATTATGTTCCCGCGCAAGTTTGTAGCGTAACTATGAGGGATTGAAACCCTTTTTGCGATTTTTACACGGCTTCGGGTGTTTTGGTTTGTAGCGTAACTATGAGGGATTGAAACATTACACTTCCTACCATACCTCTCCCTCCTCTTTTCCGTTTGTAGCGTAACTATGAGGGATTGAAACAGTGTCCCACCGAGGGGAGCGAATACACGCCCTCGGGTTTGTAGCGT
>JANZZV010000102.1 GCA_026419195.1 Fervidobacterium sp. | reverse complement strand
CTTCAATTCCTCCTTGAATTTTTCCATGTCAATTTCAGTTTGTAGCGTAACTATGAGGGATTGAAACGCGAGACTCGTAAAATCTTACGAGCCCCGCCTCGACTGTTTGTAGCGTAACTATGAGGGATTGAAACTTTCGTTTAAATTTTCTTGGACGAAGTTTAAAAACAGGTTTGTAGCGTAACTATGAGGGATTGAAACCGGGCATAAAAAGGGGAAACGTGATTCCCCACCGGGAGTTTGTAGCGTAACTATGAGGGATTGAAACCGCGTAGGGGTCGAATACACCCCCTACGTGAAGCGCGGGTTTGTAGCGTAACTATGAGGGATTGAAACTAATTAATAAGTACTCCCCGTCGCCGGGGAGGATGAGTTTGTAGCGTAACTATGAGGGATTGAAACCGGGCATGGGGAGGGGGAACGAGATCCCCCAGCGGGAGTTTGTAGCGTAACTATGAGGGATTGAAACTTTTATTACTATAAATACATCACATCAAACTATTGAGTTTGTAGCGTAACTATGAGGGATTGAAACAAGGAGAATTATTTACTTCTAATTGTTCCTCTATTGAGTTTGTAGCGTAACTATGAGGGATTGAAACTTATATTC
>JANZZV010000101.1 GCA_026419195.1 Fervidobacterium sp. | reverse complement strand
GTTTCAATCCCTCATAGTTACGCTACAAACGTTAAGATCGTAGCGGTTGCCCCCAGCCGCTACGATGTTTCAATCCCTCATAGTTACGCTACAAACCCAAGGGGCGCGCAGGGCGCCACCAAAAAAACAACAGTTTCAATCCCTCATAGTTACGCTACAAACGGAAAAGCGGCTTTTGGCAGTGCGTGACGAAATAATTATGTTTCAATCCCTCATAGTTACGCTACAAACTCATTTCTCGGGCAGTTTTGTAGTTATGCGTCTTATGTTTCAATCCCTCATAGTTACGCTACAAACCCATCCCCACTATGGCTGCCTCGATGAGGCGCCAGGTTTCAATCCCTCATAGTTACGCTACAAACAAAGGGTATGTTGAGCTATACAGGGATAAAAATAATGTTTCAATCCCTCATAGTTACGCTACAAACTTTCGCACCGGCCCTTTCAATATCGCTCACCTCACAGTTTCAATCCCTCATAGTTACGCTACAAACAAATATAAGGACGAGGAATTAGCACAAAAAATGATGGTTTCAATCCCTCATAGTTACGCTACAAACTAATGAAACGGAAAAGATTATAACAACGTATCGAAAGTTTCAATCCCTCATAGTTACGCTACAAAC
>JANZZV010000100.1:238-627 GCA_026419195.1 Fervidobacterium sp. | reverse complement strand
CCACTATCTTGCTTGGAAAAGACTTGCTAATGAATTAGGATTTGAATTTACAGAACATGATAACGAAAGGCTAAAAGGAGTTAGCAGAATGAAGTCCCTTGAGATTCTTCTTGAAATAGGGAATTTATCCTTTGATGAAGAAACTAAACTCAAACTTGCAGAAAAGAAAAATAATTGGTATGTTGAATACATATCAAAAATGGATGAATCCGAAATCCTTCCAGGAGTTAAGGAGTTTTTATCTCAGCTTAAGGAAAATGGATATAAAATAGCATTAGGTTCTGTAAGTAAAAATGCGATGATAATACTTGAAAATACTAATTTAAAACAATACTTTGATGCCATAATCGATGGCAATAAAGTAACAAAGGCAAAGCCTGATCCTGAGG
>JANZZV010000100.1:0-228 GCA_026419195.1 Fervidobacterium sp. | reverse complement strand
AAAGGGTGCGGAAGAACTTAATTTAAAGCCTGAAGAATGTATTGTTTTTGAAGATGCAATTGCAGGAATTGAAGCGGCAAAAAAAGCTAATATGAAGGTCATAGGTGTTGGTTCTAAAGAAATTTTAAAGGATGCTGATATGGTTATAGAAGGTTTCAAGAATGTATCGGTAGATATAATAAAGGCACTCTAATTGAGTGCCTTTATGTTTTGAAGACATAATGGACG
>JANZZV010000099.1:288-629 GCA_026419195.1 Fervidobacterium sp. | reverse complement strand
CAGTTGAGGTAATGAGAGCAGGAATTTGTGCAGCAAGCCCATCACCAATAGTCAAAATCACATAAGTTTGAACAGCATCAGAAATAGGCATTCCCTTCTGGAGAACTCCAATCAGTATACCTCCAATAATGTTTATAATCATTATTATTATGGCTGCTATTGCATCTCCTCTTATGAATTTGCTTGCACCATCCATTGCTCCATAAAAATCTGCTTCTCTGCTAATTTCCTCTCTCCTACGCCTTGCTTCCTTTTCATCAATAAGTCCTGCATTAAGGTCTGCATCTATACTCATCTGCTTTCCAGGCATGCTGTCTCTTATACACATCTCCGAGCCCACG
>JANZZV010000099.1:0-279 GCA_026419195.1 Fervidobacterium sp. | reverse complement strand
CTGCTTTCCAGGCATGGCATCTAAGGTAAAACGAGCTGATACTTCCGCGATTCTTCCAGCACCTTTTGTTATAACTATGAAGTTGATAATAACAAGAATTAAGAATACTATTAATCCCACCACAAAGTTTCCGCTCACAACAAACTCTCCAAAGGCTTTGATAACTTTTCCTGCTGCCTCTGTTCCAAGTTCACCTCTTGTGAGAATCAGTCTGGTTGAAGCAATGTTTAGAGAAAGCCTCATTAATGTGGCAATTAGCAGAACCGATGGGAATACTGA
>JANZZV010000098.1 GCA_026419195.1 Fervidobacterium sp. | reverse complement strand
CCCTCATAGTTACGCTACAAACTTGTTCTATGAAGTTTGGGGTGAAAGTGATTTGGAAGTTTCAATCCCTCATAGTTACGCTACAAACCAGAAAAACTGGGTATTGATTATTCAATTGAACAAAGGTTTCAATCCCTCATAGTTACGCTACAAACAAAGGTTTGCCTTTTGGAGGGGCGGAGCTATATAAAGGGTTTCAATCCCTCATAGTTACGCTACAAACCCAAGCAACACAGACGGCAGAGGAATTTTGTATTTGGTTTCAATCCCTCATAGTTACGCTACAAACAGTACATATCGATGGATTCTTCTTTGATTAATTCATGTTTCAATCCCTCATAGTTACGCTACAAACTCGCGAGGGGAAAGCGCATGTTGCGCTTATCCCCCGGTTTCAATCCCTCATAGTTACGCTACAAACGGCATCTTGTGACGGGGGGTTCCCCGTCACCGAGCTGTTTCAATCCCTCATAGTTACGCTACAAACGTCCGCTCCCAAGTGATGGCAAGGGCGCCAGTCATTGTTTCAATCCCTCATAGTTACGCTACAAACAAAACACCCGAAATCGTGCGAAAAATTGCAAAAAGGGTTTCAATCCCTCATAGTTACGCTACAAACAGGTGGGGGATCTCGTTTCCTTT
>JANZZV010000097.1 GCA_026419195.1 Fervidobacterium sp. | reverse complement strand
CGTTGGATTAGTTGCACTAGCCGTTTCTTTACCAATAAGTTTGTAGCGTAACTATGAGGGATTGAAACTATAACCTCTTCTCTCAAGCCGAGTGAGAAAATCACGTTTGTAGCGTAACTATGAGGGATTGAAACCGACCGGGTCTTGATCAATTCAACGAATCTCTTTCGTTTGTAGCGTAACTATGAGGGATTGAAACCAAAAGGCGGAATACCTTTCGGGGAGCGGTTTGATAGTTTGTAGCGTAACTATGAGGGATTGAAACACAACAATAGCTTGTCTAAAGCTACATCTAACGGAATGTTTGTAGCGTAACTATGAGGGATTGAAACCATTCCCCCTTTATATGCCCGTGGACGACACATTGCGTTTGTAGCGTAACTATGAGGGATTGAAACCGTCTGATATCAATGATACTTCTTACCATACTACTCGTTTGTAGCGTAACTATGAGGGATTGAAACTACGCAATTGCAACATAATTGCTAGTTGGAACTACAGTTTGTAGCGTAACTATGAGGGATTGAAACCACGGCTTCGGGTGTTTTGCATTTTTTGCTTAATTCAGTTTGTAGCGTAACTATGAGGGATTGAAACCCGTCGCCGGGGAGAACGAATTGTTTCCCTCTCCCCGGTTTGTAGCGTAAC
>JANZZV010000096.1 GCA_026419195.1 Fervidobacterium sp. | reverse complement strand
ATATTTTGTAGGCCGTATAAACGTGTTTAACGGTAAGTTTGTAGCGTAACTATGAGGGATTGAAACAATAAAAAAAGAAATACGAGTGAATCTGCTGTAGCAAGTTTGTAGCGTAACTATGAGGGATTGAAACTAACGTTGTTGCAATTGTTGAATCATCTCTGTGTTGAGTTTGTAGCGTAACTATGAGGGATTGAAACTATTCGTGCATGATTAAATCCTTGTTCTCTAAATAGTTTGTAGCGTAACTATGAGGGATTGAAACTACTTTAAATAAGTAAAATAAAATATGGCGATCGGTAGTTTGTAGCGTAACTATGAGGGATTGAAACTCGCTGAGGTCGGCAGCAACACCTCCTTTGAAACGTTGTTTGTAGCGTAACTATGAGGGATTGAAACCAGGGCGTTTTCCATAGTTTCCCCTCCTTTTACCAAGTTTGTAGCGTAACTATGAGGGATTGAAACAACATTTTGAAAAATTCTCTAAAATCCTTTAGCATTTCGTTTGTAGCGTAACTATGAGGGATTGAAACTATTTTAAATAAATAAAATAAAATACCGCAATTGGGTTTGTAGCGTAACTATGAGGGATTGAAACATATATAATCGTGTCATTGCATCGTACATCTTAGCAAGTTTGTAGCGTAACTA
>JANZZV010000095.1 GCA_026419195.1 Fervidobacterium sp. | reverse complement strand
CGCTACAAACTTTGATCGTAGCGGCTGGGGGCAACCGCTACGATCTGTTTCAATCCCTCATAGTTACGCTACAAACGAAAGGGGGAAAAACAGGATGGAAGAAATGCAAAAAAGTTTCAATCCCTCATAGTTACGCTACAAACGGTTTTACGAGTCCAAATGGGGGATCACGTTCCCCCGTTTCAATCCCTCATAGTTACGCTACAAACTACTCAAGACATTGAAGATTATGAAGCCAGTCAACTGTTTCAATCCCTCATAGTTACGCTACAAACCCAGCCGCTACGATCAGGTTGCATTTTTTGATACGGGTTTCAATCCCTCATAGTTACGCTACAAACGGAGGTTGGGGGATTTCTCCGGAAATTGTTGGAGGAAGTTTCAATCCCTCATAGTTACGCTACAAACCTTTATAAACTTTTCGAATCTTTTTTTCTTTTCACAAGTTTCAATCCCTCATAGTTACGCTACAAACTTGTCCTCCCCGGCGACGGGGAGTATCTATTAATTTGTTTCAATCCCTCATAGTTACGCTACAAACGGGGGCGTGTATTCAACGCCCCCCTCGGCGGGGCACTGTTTCAATCCCTCATAGTTACGCTACAAACTTACATAACTCCGCCCCTCCAAAAGGCGGAATACCTTTGTTTCAATCCCTCATAGTTACGCTACAAAC
>JANZZV010000094.1 GCA_026419195.1 Fervidobacterium sp. | reverse complement strand
GTTTCAATCCCTCATAGTTACGCTACAAACGCGTCTGAAGACTGCGTTATTTGTTTCCTCTGTGCGGTTTCAATCCCTCATAGTTACGCTACAAACCTTTAGGCAAAAGCCAATACATATGATATCCTCTACGTTTCAATCCCTCATAGTTACGCTACAAACTTAACCGACAAAGCACTCACTGATTACCAAATCAAGTTTCAATCCCTCATAGTTACGCTACAAACGGGGGTTCCCCGTCGCCAAGTTTAACCCCAAACCCCGTTTCAATCCCTCATAGTTACGCTACAAACGAGCGCACGTCGCGCTCATCCCTCGAAGTGTGTTTGGTTTCAATCCCTCATAGTTACGCTACAAACTTGGTATTTCCATTTTATCCCAGCTGACTGTTCTTTGTTTCAATCCCTCATAGTTACGCTACAAACCAAATAACCCAGTCGTACAATGGTTATACGAACACTTGTTTCAATCCCTCATAGTTACGCTACAAACTCACCGAGCGAAACCCCAAACCTCTCGATCAAAACAGTTTCAATCCCTCATAGTTACGCTACAAACACGCCCTCGGTAAAGCGGGCACGTGTATGGATATAGTTTCAATCCCTCATAGTTACGCTACAAACCCAAACCCCTGGAACAGCACGTCGTCCAGGGGCATAGTTTCAATCCCTCATAGT
>JANZZV010000093.1 GCA_026419195.1 Fervidobacterium sp. | reverse complement strand
TGAGGCTAATAACGGGCTTGGGATAGCACGTTTCAATCCCTCATAGTTACGCTACAAACGTGTATTAAAACAAAGGCGTGGCAATGTTCAGGACGGTTTCAATCCCTCATAGTTACGCTACAAACCGAGAAAGACCTCATAACCTTGTATCAATCCATCCTGTTTCAATCCCTCATAGTTACGCTACAAACCGGATTTTCACGAGAGAATTGGAAAACATTTACAAGGGTTTCAATCCCTCATAGTTACGCTACAAACGGGTAAATGTACTGTATGAAGGCGTAGAGGTGGACACGTTTCAATCCCTCATAGTTACGCTACAAACATCGGTTTCGTTTAGCATTAAAAATGTTATGACGTAGTTTCAATCCCTCATAGTTACGCTACAAACGCCGATTGTCGATACAACTGCGCAAGCGATTGAAGAGTTTCAATCCCTCATAGTTACGCTACAAACCGAATTGCCTTTTGGTGAATTGACAGAATTAGAACGGTTTCAATCCCTCATAGTTACGCTACAAACAGAGGTTGTTTATTCTATCGAGCACGGGCGATTATTGTTTCAATCCCTCATAGTTACGCTACAAACCAATTCACGTGGCTTGATGGAGCGTTCACGTTCGAACGTTTCAATCCCTCATAGTTACGCTACAAACGGATTTTGGCACAATCAGCGGC
>JANZZV010000092.1 GCA_026419195.1 Fervidobacterium sp. | reverse complement strand
GTAGCGTAACTATGAGGGATTGAAACGAGGAACCCCCCGATCTCCGTAAACACACTTCGGGGAAGTTTGTAGCGTAACTATGAGGGATTGAAACCGGGGGATGAGCGCGACGTGCGCTCTTCCCTCGCGAGTTTGTAGCGTAACTATGAGGGATTGAAACCCCAGACGCGGTTGTATTTATACCGCATCGTAATTTTTGTTTGTAGCGTAACTATGAGGGATTGAAACCATTCTACTTCGCAGGATTCTGCAGAAAAAATAATGGTTTGTAGCGTAACTATGAGGGATTGAAACCCCCGCGCCGGGGAAGAAGTTTAACCTCCCCGGCGAGTTTGTAGCGTAACTATGAGGGATTGAAACCCATTACCTGGGAGCGGACTTCCGCTCCTCTAACATAGTTTGTAGCGTAACTATGAGGGATTGAAACATGATGCCCCTGGACGACGTGCTGTTCCAGGGGTTTGTTTGTAGCGTAACTATGAGGGATTGAAACCGTCGAACGTCAATGACACTTCTCAACATACTTTTCGTTTGTAGCGTAACTATGAGGGATTGAAACGAAGTTCCTGTAGACCACTCCAACGAAGAATCACCGTTTGTAGCGTAACTATGAGGGATTGAAACCAAGATGCCCCAAAGAGGGGGTCGAATACACGCCCCGTTTGTAGCGTAACTATGAGGGATTGAAACAGA
>JANZZV010000091.1 GCA_026419195.1 Fervidobacterium sp. | reverse complement strand
CATAGTCCACACCCTTTACAAAGATTTGAATCTATAGAATAAGTCAACATTTCAGAACATGCTTTTGATGGACACTTTCTATCAAAAACATGAGATTCATATTCTTCTCTAAACCACCTTAATGTTGATAATACTGGATTTGGAGCTGTTTGTCCAAGACCACATAAACTTGTCTCTTTTATAACATTAGCCAAATTTTCAAGTTCAACAATTCCTTTAAATCTCAACAATGAATCTTCTTGAGTTTCAGAATATCTCTTTCGAGTTATTGAATTTAAAATATCCAACATTTTTTTAGTACCTTCCCTACAAGGTATACACTTTCCACAAGATTCTGACTGAATAAAATTCATAAAATATTTTGCCACATCAACCATACAAGTTCTCTCATCCATAACTACAAGCCCACCTGAACCCATCATTGCTCCAACATTTTTTAACGACTCATAATCTATTTGAGTATTAAGTTTTGATTCAGGAATACAGCCACCGGAAGGTCCACCAATTTGAACCGCTTTAAACTTATAATCATTTTCAATTCCACCAGCAATATCAAATATTATTTCTTTCAATGTTATTCCCATTGGTACTTCACAAAGTCCAGCTCTCTTTATATTTCCTGATAAAGCAAAAACTTTAGTACCTTTTGAAGTTTTCGTGCCAATTGAAGAAAAATATTCTGCCCCCAATCTTATAATCTCAGGAAC
>JANZZV010000090.1 GCA_026419195.1 Fervidobacterium sp. | reverse complement strand
GAAACTAACTCTTCTCTACTAACTCAACAAATTTTCTAAGCGTTTGTAGCGTAACTATGAGGGATTGAAACCCGTAATAATCCACAACGTTATACACGCTTGCGTAACGTTTGTAGCGTAACTATGAGGGATTGAAACGCTTATCGCCCGTGAGCTCTTTCGCCATCTCCACGCGTTTGTAGCGTAACTATGAGGGATTGAAACAGTAAATCTTTTAACCATATTGCATCCGGGCGGTAGGTTTGTAGCGTAACTATGAGGGATTGAAACGGGGTTTGGGGTTTCGCTTGGTGACGGGAACCCCCCGTTTGTAGCGTAACTATGAGGGATTGAAACTGCGGAAGCAGGGGGGCTTGTGTTTGTTTGAGCGCAGTTTGTAGCGTAACTATGAGGGATTGAAACCGAGTCCCGTTGGGGGATCACGTTCCCCCTTTATATGTTTGTAGCGTAACTATGAGGGATTGAAACAACACACTTCGAGGGATGAGCGCAACATGCGCTCTTGTTTGTAGCGTAACTATGAGGGATTGAAACTCATAAGATGCCCGCGTGTAGGGGGCGTTGAATACAGTTTGTAGCGTAACTATGAGGGATTGAAACGTGGTAATCTCTCCAGCATCCAAATTCCGAACATACGTTTGTAGCGTAACTATGAGGGATTGAAACCACTGTCCACGGCGGGGATGGGACCCCCCATCCCCAGTTTGTAGCGTAACTATGAGGGATTGAAAC
>JANZZV010000089.1 GCA_026419195.1 Fervidobacterium sp. | reverse complement strand
CGCTACAAACATCATAATAATCATTTATTACGTATTCAAACATTTCGTTTCAATCCCTCATAGTTACGCTACAAACTGGACTATTCCTCCGAAAGTTATTGGAGGAGTAGTCGTTTCAATCCCTCATAGTTACGCTACAAACGTATGGGTGTATGACCCCGCGGCAGGGGTCATATACGTTTCAATCCCTCATAGTTACGCTGCAAACTGTTTTGTTCTGCGCCCTGCGCGCCCCGTGGCAAAGGTTTCAATCCCTCATAGTTACGCTACAAACTTTGACGTAGGGGGTATATTCGACCCCCCCTACGCGGTTTCAATCCCTCATAGTTACGCTACAAACAGGAAATTCGAGCAATTAATCAAGACCCGGTCCAATGTTTCAATCCCTCATAGTTACGCTACAAACCCTGGCTGATTGTCAAACCCCTCCCCCCTTTGCCAGTTTCAATCCCTCATAGTTACGCTACAAACGTTTGACCCCAAACCCGCGGATCAACACGGAATCCAGTTTCAATCCCTCATAGTTACGCTACAAACTGCGCCCCAAACAACACAAGCCCCCCTGCTTCCGCAGTTTCAATCCCTCATAGTTACGCTACAAACTTTCTCACCTAACTCTAGTATTCATGCCTATTTACGGTTTCAATCCCTCATAGTTACGCTACAAACATGCCCCAAGGAGGGGGTCGAATATACTCCATATGTGTTTCAATCCCTCATAGTTACGCTACAAAC
>JANZZV010000088.1 GCA_026419195.1 Fervidobacterium sp. | reverse complement strand
AAACGAACGCCGGATTTTGTTTGGCGAACGTTTCAATCCCTCATAGTTACGCTACAAACCGTCGCGCTTATCCCTCGTCAAATTTTTGCGGAGATGTTTCAATCCCTCATAGTTACGCTACAAACTGTTGAATGCGTTGCACGAACTGTTTCCGGGACAGCGTTTCAATCCCTCATAGTTACGCTACAAACCCAAGTACTTCACCAATTGCTGTAAACATTCCTACGTTTCAATCCCTCATAGTTACGCTACAAACATAACCTTGTGATCGTAAATATTCAACTTCTTCACTGTTTCAATCCCTCATAGTTACGCTACAAACGTCGAAACGGAAGCGGGACTCATTCGATTCTTCGAGGTTTCAATCCCTCATAGTTACGCTACAAACCTCCCCGGCGACGGGGAGTATTTGTTAATCACAAAAGTTTCAATCCCTCATAGTTACGCTACAAACCTAGAACTACAGTTACCAGCAGATGGTATTGCTACTGGGTTTCAATCCCTCATAGTTACGCTACAAACGTTTTTACTATTCCTCCAGTTACGCGTCCATTTGGAGTTTCAATCCCTCATAGTTACGCTACAAACTTGGAGAAATGTTGGTTGAGATTATGTTACAAAATTAGTTTCAATCCCTCATAGTTACGCTACAAACTCCCGCTCCCAAGTCGTGATGAGGGCGCCGATAGTGGTTTCAATCCCTCATAGTTACGCTACAAACTGGATGCATCCAAAAACAAAAGAAGACTTCTTCAACGTTTCAATCCCTCATAGTTACGCTACAAACTCGCCACGCAGGCCCACGC
>JANZZV010000087.1 GCA_026419195.1 Fervidobacterium sp. | reverse complement strand
GGGATAGCCTGTTTGTAGCGTAACTATGAGGGATTGAAACTCTGCCATACCTGGGATTTTGGCACAATCAGCGGCAGGTTTGTAGCGTAACTATGAGGGATTGAAACTTATTTTGCGGAGGAATCCCCCGACCTCCGTAAACACAGTTTGTAGCGTAACTATGAGGGATTGAAACTTTTTTGGAGGCGCATGCGCGCCCCTTGGCAAAGGGGTTTGTAGCGTAACTATGAGGGATTGAAACCAAACTTTTTTCTTCTCTCGTTGTATATCCTTTCCATGTTTGTAGCGTAACTATGAGGGATTGAAACTTTTGTAATTAAACAAATGCCCGCTTTTAAACAATATATGTTTGTAGCGTAACTATGAGGGATTGAAACGGCGCGCCTGACTCACTTCGTCTCGCCTAATTCAATGTTTGTAGCGTAACTATGAGGGATTGAAACGGCAATTTACTTCCATCAATTATAAGCCCCGATTTGTGTTTGTAGCGTAACTATGAGGGATTGAAACATGATTAGCAAATACTCCCCGTCACCGGGGAGGACGAAGTTTGTAGCGTAACTATGAGGGATTGAAACACGGGTTTGGGATTTCGCTTGGGGACGGGAATCCCCGTTTGTAGCGTAACTATGAGGGATTGAAACCGTGCCGGGGAGAGGGAAAATGTTCGTCCTCCCCGGGTTTGTAGCGTAACTATGAGGGATTGAAACTGTGTACCGGGTCGAGGTCGAGGCGGGATTCCTGAGGGTTTGTAGCGTAACTATGAGGGATTGAAACTCCACGGTAGGGATGGGAACCCCCATCCCTACCAATG
>JANZZV010000086.1 GCA_026419195.1 Fervidobacterium sp. | reverse complement strand
ATAACCAAATACACAAAAGCTGGTGTTTTCTCTACTCTCAACAACCTTGCCGATATCTCTCTTCACGAAGACTTCAGTCAAATGCTCGGATATACTAAACAAGAAATTGAACATTATTTTTCTGAATACATCGATATTGCTTGTCAAAAGCTTGGAATGAGCAAGGAATATCTTCTTGAACAACTTGAGAAATACTATGGTGGATTTTCTTTTGATGGCAAACATTCTGTCTTTAATCCTTTTGCTGTACTTTTGTTTTTCCTCAACAATAAGTTCCTTGCATATTGGCATGATACTTCTCAACCAAAGTTCTTGTATGATTATCTTGTAGATAGCAAAGTTAAACTGGAAGATGTACTCAAAAAAGAATTACTCATCTCATACACAGAACTAACAAGCAGAGAGATAGAAGAAAGCTTAGCAAAGTCTTTTCTTGTGCAAGCAGGATATTTGACATTTGCAAAAGAAATAGACAGTGGGTTGTATCAATTGAAAATCCCAAACATAGATGCAGGGCAGTCATTAACACAAATGGTACTTGAGATAAATTACAAATTAGATACAGAAGTGTTCAATCAAGAAGGTAAAAAGATAAGAGAAAGTGTGAGGAAAGAAGAAGTAGATAAGTTGATAGAAGGGATAAAACAGATATTAGGTAGGATGAGCTACAGGTTGAATGAGAGGATAAAGAGGGCATTAAAGAAAGCAGAAGACAAGTTAAGTTTAATAGAATCGCACTATGAGATAGTAATAAGTGGGATACTGATGGGTAGTGGGATATATCATGAGATAGAAGTAGAGGTAGCGGGGGGAATAATAGACATA
>JANZZV010000085.1 GCA_026419195.1 Fervidobacterium sp. | reverse complement strand
TCCGAAAAAGTTAAGCTTGCTAAAGATATTCTACTGCCACTTCGTTTTCAAAGCAAAGTAAAATCACGCAATAAATTTGAGAAAAATCATCAAATGATACTAACATTCAAATGAGATAATTCCTTTTGAGATTGTTGAAAAACAGATACCAAAACTTGAAATGGAAATTGCTGAGCTTGGTGAGAAAATTAAGCAATTTAAACTAACAAAATCTATTTCACCAAGTGACGAAGGTAAACTTTATGTTGATGCACTTACGCGATTCGAAAACGAAAAGTATGGAACTCAAAACGAAATAGAAACAACTAAACAAGCTATAGAAAAATTAACAATTCAAATAAACAGCTTACAAAAAGATTCAAAGGTAAACTATACTCCAAAAAGTGAGCTTATCGAAAAGTATAGAGCAAATCTTGCCGAGTTGCAAGCTAAATACAATTCGTTGCTTCAACAGTACACAGAGGAGCACCCCGAGGTTAAAGCAACCAAAGCACAGATTAAACAATTAGAGGAGGAAATAGAAAAAGAAATCAAAAGAATTGCGGAATCAAAAATAGAATCACCAAGTCCTGTATTACAAGAACTTTACACTCAGCTAATCCAAAATCAACTAAAGTTGCCAATTTTGCAAACAAAACTCTCAGCTACATTAAAAGCCATGAATGAAGTTGAACAAAAAATGAAAAAACTTCCTCAAATAGAGCAAGAATACCTTAATCTTGAAAGAGATTACAAGATAAAACAAACAATCTACTCCGCATTAGTGCAAAAATACGAAGAACTTAGGTTAAACGCAGTCAGTACCGAAATTAACAAACCACAGATACTAGAACCAC
>JANZZV010000084.1 GCA_026419195.1 Fervidobacterium sp. | reverse complement strand
CCCTGTCTTTTCATCGGTGGCTGCTATTCTTATTTCAATGACCAGGCTCCCTTCTCCTCGCAGCGTTTCTTAATTTAACACATTCACTCTAGTTTGTCAAGGGGCATTTTTTAATTTTTTTATTTTTCTTCAAACTTCTTAATTTACCCAGCGTTTCCTAATTTACCACGATATGTTACTTTTGTCAAGAGCATCTTTTATTTTTTGTTCAACACAACCCAGCGCTACATACTTTATCATACAATCCCAATTTTGTCAACCACTCGGCCATAATTTTCACTTTCAAAAGCAAGATCACTAATTCGCTATTACAAAACATCATCGGCTTTGCTTGAACGATCAGCACTTTAGCTGAAATTAAAATCTACCATTATTTTTGATATCCTTCATAAACTTTGGCCAGTCGCTTTTCATAACATTTTTTGATGAGACCTTTAGCGCATTTACCATACCATTTTCTGTAACTATTATCAGCAATGAATTGCAAAGATTGAGACTTGCCCTCACACTATCAATTGATAATTTCCATAGCTGCTTTCCTTTCGAGTTTACAGCATACACATCTCCGTATTGATTTGCAAAATAAACAACCCCATCCTCACCAATTACTGGTGTTGAGTAGATATTGCTACCAGTTTGTAACTCCCAAAGCTTTCTACCAGAAAAATTTACAGCATACAATGTACCTTCTTCCGTACAAAAATATACAACTCCGTCTTTGTCTATTACAGGACTACTGTAAATCCCTCCGTCTGAGGTGAACTTCCATATAAGTTTTCCCTCAGAAGATATACAATATAAAGATTTATCGTAACTTCCAATTAGAATATCTCCATTCCTTC
>JANZZV010000083.1 GCA_026419195.1 Fervidobacterium sp. | reverse complement strand
CCAAATTTGAACTGAAAGATAAAGGATTTCTATATTTCGTATATAATTATATCACGTTTACACAAAATATTGCAATTATGTGGATGGTATATTTATGGATGGTATACTTATTTTTCTCAGATTTGTAATGAAACGCTACAAAAAGAGCTGTACTTTTTTGAAAGAGGAGGTCAAGGTTTATGAAGATAGGAGAAAAATTTATTAATTTGCTAAATATCTCTTTATAAATACGCTTACACTAAAAATCTTGTTTTAATAATTGTCGACAATTTTGGCAAATAAAGAGAAGAATTTTATGAAACTTTTTTGTTAAATAAAAAACCCCCAGTTTACACTGGGGGGGTCTTTATTTCTTTCCTTCAGCTATCGTACTTAGGTCAAGTTTTATTCCAGGTCCCATTGTTGATGCAATGACAGCCTTTTTGATGAACTGCCCCTTAACACCTGCTGGTCTTAATGCAAGTACTTGTTCATAGGCTGATTTTATGTTTTCTTTCAGTTTGGTGGTGTCAAATGAAGCTTTTCCAACCGGGAAGTGAAGGTTTCCTGTCTTGTCTGTTCTTACCTCAACTTTACCTTTTTTGAATTCTGATACAGTTGCCGCGATGTCTTCCGTAACAGTACCTGTTTTTGGGTTTGGCATAAGCCCTCTTGGACCGAGTATTTTTCCAAGTTTTCCAATTACTTTCATCATATCCGGTGTAGCGATTGCAACGTCAAAGTCGACAAAACCTTCATTGGCTATCTTATCGGCAAGTTCTTCTGCACCAACGTAATCTGCTCCTGCATTTTTCGCTTCTTCTGCCTTTTCTCCTTTTGCGAAAACAAGAACTCTTACAGTTTTACCC
>JANZZV010000082.1 GCA_026419195.1 Fervidobacterium sp. | reverse complement strand
TTAAAATCCACAAATATCCATGGTATTAAAATAATTTTAACAACTAGTTTGTAGCGTAACTATGAGGGATTGAAACAGAAGTGGTAAAACTACAGGAATAGCTTGATTCAAAGTTTGTAGCGTAACTATGAGGGATTGAAACATAGCCGTTTTTGGGATAGAATAAGTGCGGATACTATGTTTGTAGCGTAACTATGAGGGATTGAAACATAATAATCCAAACATAAACCGGTAACCATAAAAATGTTTGTAGCGTAACTATGAGGGATTGAAACCTTTTTCATCATCGCTTAAAGCCAATATCTTTATAAGTTTGTAGCGTAACTATGAGGGATTGAAACGCCGTCGGTTTAACGTTGCCTTTCTCTTGCGGATTTGTGTTTGTAGCGTAACTATGAGGGATTGAAACACACTTCATCGAGATAATCAATCCATCTTTTTCCAAAGTTTGTAGCGTAACTATGAGGGATTGAAACCGTTTTGTGGCAACAGTTTCACTTCGTTAAATTCTCGTTTGTAGCGTAACTATGAGGGATTGAAACGCTTTATCGACCACACGATACCTGAGGTCCTTAATAAGTTTGTAGCGTAACTATGAGGGATTGAAACTACTATTCGGAGTGCAGGAAGCCATTCGGCTGTTGAGTTTGTAGCGTACCTATGAGGGATTGAAACTCGACCGTGCGGTCCAGAACGAAAACGAGCTCATAGGTTTGTAGCGTAACTATGAGGGATTGAAACACGCGAAATAGAGGGGTTTAAGAGGTCTCGGGGGAGGTTTGTAGCGTAACTATGAGGGATTGAAACGAGACGTTTTAAACGGCAAATCAGATATCCCCCTTTGTTTGTAGCGTAACT
>JANZZV010000081.1 GCA_026419195.1 Fervidobacterium sp. | reverse complement strand
GTTACAAGCTTTATACAACCAATCAAGACCTCTGTTACACCAGGGTTTCAATCCCTCATAGTTACGCTACAAACAAGTGCCCTGTCGAGGGGGTTGAATACACGCCCCCCGTGTTTCAATCCCTCATAGTTACGCTACAAACGGGGGTTCCCGTCGTCAAGCTCGACCCCAAACCCGTGTTTCAATCCCTCATAGTTACGCTACAAACGGGAGAACAAATGTTCTCCCCGACGCGGGTCGGTATAGTTTCAATCCCTCATAGTTACGCTACAAACAGGAGATAGTATGGAAAGAATTTATGACGAAAGACGGTTTCAATCCCTCATAGTTACGCTACAAACTCTCAGGAGTCCCCCCTCAACCTCGACCCGGTATACCGTTTCAATCCCTCATAGTTACGCTACAAACTTTCTCCATACTTCTCCCTCCCTTTTTCCCCCTTTGTTTCAATCCCTCATAGTTACGCTACAAACTGCGCTCATCCCCCGCAGCGTTTTGTCGGAGATCGGGTTTCAATCCCTCATAGTTACGCTACAAACTTGAAAGGATTTATGATGAGAAAAAGAGAAAATTTGGTTTCAATCCCTCATAGTTACGCTACAAACTCGCCAAGCTCAACCCCAAACCTGTGGATCAACACAGTTTCAATCCCTCATAGTTACGCTACAAACTTATGTACTCTTCGAACCTTTTCTTCTTCTCATCAGTTTCAATCCCTCATAGTTACGCTACAAACCATGGGGAGGGGGAATGTGATCCCCCACCGAGACTCAGTTTCAATCCCTCATAGTTACGCTACAAACTCGCCAAGTTCGACCCCAAACCCGCGGATCAAAACGGTTTCAATCCCTCATAGTTACGCTACAAACC
>JANZZV010000080.1 GCA_026419195.1 Fervidobacterium sp. | reverse complement strand
AGAGAATTCGGTTTGTAGCGTAACTATGAGGGATTGAAACAAATCTTTCACGAACTGCTTCAGTAACCTTTCAACCGTTTGTAGCGTAACTATGAGGGATTGAAACATAAACTTTGCCGTAGAAAATTCAACTTCAAAGTCCGTTTGTAGCGTAACTATGAGGGATTGAAACGCCGATAAGAGTATCGAATAAATTAGTTATGAATTTGGTTTGTAGCGTAACTATGAGGGATTGAAACAAAGGCGCCAGTGGCGCACGAATGTGCGCCACACAAGTTTGTAGCGTAACTATGAGGGATTGAAACCAAAACGGTACGGGAGAACATACATAGATATGTTCTGTTTGTAGCGTAACTATGAGGGATTGAAACCCGGGGAGAACGAATTGTTTCCCTCTCCCCGGTACGGTTTGTAGCGTAACTATGAGGGATTGAAACAACCCCTCGATCAAGATATGATCGAGAGGCATGGGGGTTTGTAGCGTAACTATGAGGGATTGAAACCGCGGGGTCGTATACCCACACGCGCCCCCGCCTGACGTTTGTAGCGTAACTATGAGGGATTGAAACACCGGGTCTTTATGTACTTTTCGAATACTCCTTTCTGTTTGTAGCGTAACTATGAGGGATTGAAACTCTTGGAGGACGATTATATCTGGGGAGCGGAAGTCCGTTTGTAGCGTAACTATGAGGGATTGAAACTGGGGGTGGTAAACTCTAAATCCACCCCCACGCTATGTTTGTAGCGTAACTATGAGGGATTGAAACAACGTCAACGATACTTCTCACCATAATTTCCCCTCCGTTTGTAGCGTAACTATGAGGGATTGAAACAAAGGTATTCCGCCTTTTGGAGGGGCGGAGTTATGTAAGTTTGTAGC
>JANZZV010000079.1 GCA_026419195.1 Fervidobacterium sp. | reverse complement strand
TCACAAAAGATGCTAAACCAAGAAAAATATACGTTGGTACACCTGCAAAAGAATTACGTGATGTTCCAAATGAACAATTAATTGAAAATCAAAAATATTATAAAGATTTATTTATATGATTGATAGAAAAATTTGAAGCATATCTAATCTTCAATTTTTATCGTAACAATAAACAATATTTTACAAACAATCTATATTCATTTTAAAACATTATAACTGATGGTTTCTTTTTTTAGTACATCTTGTTAAGAAACTTTTGGTACTTGATTATAAAATATGTTTATGTTATAATTCCGATGAAAATTGCAATTAAGATTTTCAAACTATAGAATTTTCTCCAGAATCTTAGAAGCTTTTATTCAGTCAAATTAAAAATAAAGACATTTATATAAATACGGTGATCCCCTTGATTTTGTTTATAATTTATGGTATAATCGTGGCGATATTATAGTTTTGATAGGATTGTTTTTTGATTTTACGCTCAAAGATTTATACAATATTTATTATTTAAACTTGCCTAAAATTGGCTATACTGTTACCTAAAATTGGCTATACTGTCCTTGGTTGGGGGGTGGATAATTCTGGTGGATGAATTCAACTAAATTTTTTCATTTTAGCTGTAAGGTACACTTCAACTAAAACCTTAGAGGAGGTGCAGGTATGAGGAAAGTGTTTTTATTTATGGTTTTTGTTTCTTTGTTAGTTTCGTCTCTTATTTTTGCTAACCAACCAAAAGCTGTACTTCTTAGAGAATTATCAAACGTCGGGCTCATGACAAGCAGTTTTGATGGCCAGTACATATTAGCAGCTGGAGAAGACGGTTCTTTCATTTTTATGGATTTAAGGCAAAACGTTCCACCAAAAAGAGTCCTTGTTAGCAACGTTCCTCTCAAGGG
>JANZZV010000078.1 GCA_026419195.1 Fervidobacterium sp. | reverse complement strand
GAAGGTTTTGCAGGTAAGAAATGCTATTTGATAGGAGTGAATATAGACAGTAGTAAGAGGAACATATCGGAATGGGAGTACGAGATCATGCAGATAGGCTGAGAAAGTGGCTTTAGTTAAGCTTATGTTTAACTTTTAATAAGAACTTTGTCATTGGATGAACCCCTGCACATTCTGCAAATAAACCGGGCTGATGAATTTTTAGTGACATACTGGTAATAACAAGAATCTATATTTCAATAGTTCTGAGTGTGTTTTGAAAGGTTTCAAGAAGTTTTTAAGTTATGTATTATATTAAAATTCTGATTTTACTTGCAACAGTGAGTGTTCGGGAAAGTAGGTATGAACAAGATTTTCCTTCTTGCACTACTGAGTTTACTGATTGTAGTTTTTTTAATATGGTTTTATCTTTAAAATGGTGAGAGTTTTTTAGTTTCGATTAATTAAATCCAATCGATTAATTAAATCCAAGTTATGACTTCAGAAGAAGCCTATTAGGGAAGCTCCCTCTTTATTTTTACATAGCATTTAGTAATACATATATTCTTATAAAAATCGATTTTGTTGGAAAAAAGCTTAAAGTTATTCTTGGGATGAAACATCTAATTGCTGATATTTCTGGATATGGAATTAATAAGATCAATCGCGTATTTTGATATTGAAAACCAAAATTGACGTTGATAGCATTGAACAAGAATTTTGAGCTGGAAATTCATAAATATGTTATTATCGACTTTACAGTATCCGAAGATATTGTAGATGCTATAGGCGGTGTAGGCATTGAGGTAAAGCCTGAATAGATTGAACAGCTGAATATATAGGTGAAGGAACTTGCGACATTAGCGGAAAACGGATATGAACCGTTGATCACTGAAGCTGGTGAGAATATTTTAAGTGGATGGCAAGTACTTCGG
>JANZZV010000077.1 GCA_026419195.1 Fervidobacterium sp. | reverse complement strand
ACGCTACAAACAATTAGAAGCACATAAACTTACTCCTTCCATCATCGGTTTCAATCCCTCATAGTTACGCTACAAACGGGCGTATTCGACCCCCTCGGCAGGGCACTTGACGAGTTTCAATCCCTCATAGTTACGCTACAAACTGTTCATGCCCCTGGACGACGTTTTGATCCAGGGGTTGTTTCAATCCCTCATAGTTACGCTACAAACATTGCACGTACCGGGTCGAAACGGAAGCGGGACTCGGTTTCAATCCCTCATAGTTACGCTACAAACTCTCTTTGGATCAGATAATTCGGCTATTAGTCCAGTGTTTCAATCCCTCATAGTTACGCTACAAACCCCTGTGTCGGGGAGAGGGAAAAGATTCATTCTCCCGTTTCAATCCCTCATAGTTACGCTACAAACAGGGGGAACGTGATCCCCCATTTAGACTCGAAGAAAGTTTCAATCCCTCATAGTTACGCTACAAACGTTTTTCCCCCCTTTCTTTTTTGGGGGTGTTTTCCCCCGTTTCAATCCCTCATAGTTACGCTACAAACAGGATTACATCCGGGGAGCGGAAGTCCGCTCCCAGGGTTTCAATCCCTCATAGTTACGCTACAAACATTGCATAACCAACCACGCGCATGGCATTTGTAAAAGTTTCAATCCCTCATAGTTACGCTACAAACGAAGAAGAAGATGATTGGTAAAAGGAGGTGAAACAAGTTTCAATCCCTCATAGTTACGCTACAAACGAGGGGTCATATATCCACACATGCCCACGCTTAACGGTTTCAATCCCTCATAGTTACGCTACAAACTCTTCTTTTTTCGTTATAAATTCTTTCTTTCTCCAGTTTCAATCCCTCATAGTTACGCTACAAACCCGGGTCGAGGTTGAGCAAGGTTTTGTGCGTTTCTTGTTTCAATCCC
>JANZZV010000076.1 GCA_026419195.1 Fervidobacterium sp. | reverse complement strand
ACGCTACAAACATGCCCCAAGGAGGGGGTCGAATATACTCCATATGTGTTTCAATCCCTCATAGTTACGCTACAAACGGAAAGCGCGTGTCGCGCTTATCCCCCGAAGTGTTTTGTTTCAATCCCTCATAGTTACGCTACAAACCTTTTTGTAATTTTCTGCTGGTTCGAAGTGTTCGTAGTTTCAATCCCTCATAGTTACGCTACAAACCGCCCCATCCGTGAAACGAAGTCGGATGTGGATATAGTTTCAATCCCTCATAGTTACGCTACAAACTCTGGAGAAACTTCTTTAGGCAAAAGCCAATACATAGTTTCAATCCCTCATAGTTACGCTACAAACTCCCCGGCGACGGGGAGTACCTGCTGATCATAAAAAAAGTTTCAATCCCTCATAGTTACGCTACAAACTGTAAGTGAAGCGGCATTTGTGGATGAGGAGGTGTTGTTTCAATCCCTCATAGTTACGCTACAAACATAGTTCGTTCGCTAATACAATAATATCATCAAAACTGTTTCAATCCCTCATAGTTACGCTACAAACTAAATATTATGAGCGAGGTAGCCGGTGTTGAAAAAGCGTTTCAATCCCTCATAGTTACGCTACAAACCCGGGTCGAGGTTGAGGGGGGGTTCTTGAGGTTTTTGTTTCAATCCCTCATAGTTACGCTACAAACTCAATCTGGCATCGTTAATAGGTAAATACCTCAATAGTTTCAATCCCTCATAGTTACGCTACAAACTAGCGAAGAAACGCAGCCATGTTGATGCAGTATTGACGTTTCAATCCCTCATAGTTACGCTACAAACCGACGACGGGGGGATTCCCGTCGCCAAGCTCAATTTGTTTCAATCCCTCATAGTTACGCTACAAACTGGAGAAATGTTGTTTGAGAATATGTTACGAAATTAGTTTCAAT
>JANZZV010000075.1 GCA_026419195.1 Fervidobacterium sp. | reverse complement strand
GGGATTGAAACCTGGTAAGATGTTGATATATTCGTTCCCACAGCTAAGTTTGTAGCGTAACTATGAGGGATTGAAACTCCAGGGGGAGGGGGAGGGGGAACGTGATCCCCCAGGTTTGTAGCGTAACTATGAGGGATTGAAACGGGTTATCCCTCCATTATTTTTCGGAGGAAGCCCCGTTTGTAGCGTAACTATGAGGGATTGAAACTCCTCTATGGCTCTGGCGCAAATGGTAAATCCACTTTGTTTGTAGCGTAACTATGAGGGATTGAAACATTAGACCGGGTCAAAATATAATTTTCGAATCTTTTGTTTGTAGCGTAACTATGAGGGATTGAAACTCGCGGTGCCTACAAAATAATGTAGCCTCTTCTCTCGTTTGTAGCGTAACTATGAGGGATTGAAACGCAAAATTCGAAACTCCACTCAAGAAAAATACAATCGTTTGTAGCGTAACTATGAGGGATTGAAACGGATAAAGTTCAAAACTCAATTCAATTTTTAAAAACTGTTTGTAGCGTAACTATGAGGGATTGAAACTAAACTTTTCGAATCTTTTTTTCTTCTCGTTGTAAAGTTTGTAGCGTAACTATGAGGGATTGAAACTACATCCGAACCAACTATTCTCTCAAACAATCCCGAGTTTGTAGCGTAACTATGAGGGATTGAAACTACATGCCCGCGTTTGACGGGGGGCGTGTATTCAAGTTTGTAGCGTAACTATGAGGGATTGAAACGCTGGAAAAACAACAACAAAAGGCACCCATGCGCCAGTTTGTAGCGTAACTATGAGGGATTGAAACCGCTTGATGTCAATAATACCCTTCATCATACTTTCCGTTTGTAGCGTAACTATGAGGGATTGAAACAAGAAACGCACAAAACCTTGCTCAACCTCGACCCGGGTTTGTAGCGTAACTATGAGGGATTGAAAC
>JANZZV010000074.1 GCA_026419195.1 Fervidobacterium sp. | reverse complement strand
CCCGACCGGGTCCGAAGTTTCAATCCCTCATAGTTACGCTACAAACCCCCGCCGAGGGGGTCGAATACACGCCCCCCGTCAAGGTTTCAATCCCTCATAGTTACGCTACAAACTACCTTCTCCCTCCTCTTTTTTTCCCCCCTTCCGGGGTTTCAATCCCTCATAGTTACGCTACAAACTGGGGATGGGGGGTCCCATCCCCACTGTGGACGGCAGTTTCAATCCCTCATAGTTACGCTACAAACAGGGAGAGGGGGAATGAAATCCCCCACCGGGACTCAGTTTCAATCCCTCATAGTTACGCTACAAACCGAAAGGTATTCCGCCTTTTGGAGGGGCGGAGTTATAGTTTCAATCCCTCATAGTTACGCTACAAACTCACCCATACTGATCAAATCAACAACAATAGCTTGCGTTTCAATCCCTCATAGTTACGCTACAAACTTTGTCCTCCCCGGCGACGGGGAGTATCTAATGATAGGTTTCAATCCCTCATAGTTACGCTACAAACCGTTGACATTCGACGCGGGACAATTATGTTCCCGCGGTTTCAATCCCTCATAGTTACGCTACAAACGCCCTGCGAAAGCAGGGCTTTTTTTGTTTAAAAAAAGAGTTTCAATCCCTCATAGTTACGCTACAAACCGATCCTTACACCCTCCGTGGGGGTGGTAAACTCTAGTTTCAATCCCTCATAGTTACGCTACAAACCAAAAGAAGGGGGGGAAGAAGGAGGAGGGGAAAGTAGTTTCAATCCCTCATAGTTACGCTACAAACAGTAATGCTTCAGCTGGTACCACAACAAATAACCAGGTTTCAATCCCTCATAGTTACGCTACAAACCGAAGAAGTTTCTCGAATCTGCGTTTTCTTTCATTAGTTTCAATCCCTCATAGTTACGCTACAAACGCGCGCCCATTGCCGAAAACCCCTCCCCCCTTTGCCAGTTTCAATCCCTCATAGTT
>JANZZV010000073.1 GCA_026419195.1 Fervidobacterium sp. | reverse complement strand
CGCTACAAACTCGCCCGCCCCCCATGCGGAAGCAGGGGGGCTTGTGTGTTTCAATCCCTCATAGTTACGCTACAAACAAGAAACGGCTAGTGCAACTAATCCAACTGATAAATAGTTTCAATCCCTCATAGTTACGCTACAAACTCTTTATGAACTTTTCGAATCTTTGCCGCCTTTCATGTTTCAATCCCTCATAGTTACGCTACAAACTTAGGGGCGGCCGTTACCGCCCAGACGCGGTGAGGAGTTTCAATCCCTCATAGTTACGCTACAAACTGTTTGAGCTTGGTTTCAAAGAAGTTTTTGGCGAACGGTTTCAATCCCTCATAGTTACGCTACAAACTCAGTTACAATAGCTACTGCTATTCAACGTATTATTTGTTTCAATCCCTCATAGTTACGCTACAAACAAACACCCGAAGCCGTGCGAAAAATTGCAAAAAAGGGTTTCAATCCCTCATAGTTACGCTACAAACTTTCCTTGTGGCATACTAGGAGCTTGTTGCTGTGCCGTGTTTCAATCCCTCATAGTTACGCTACAAACGGGGGTTCCCGTCGCCGAGGTCAATTTTGAACCCATGTTTCAATCCCTCATAGTTACGCTACAAACCACGCGGGCATCTTGTGACGGGGGGTTCCCCGTCACGTTTCAATCCCTCATAGTTACGCTACAAACGAGATCGGGGGCTTCCTCCGAAAACTGATAGAGGGAGTTTCAATCCCTCATAGTTACGCTACAAACTATATCGCCCCGCGTCGGGGAAGATGTTCATTCTCCCGTTTCAATCCCTCATAGTTACGCTACAAACTGTTTGCGGAGGTCGGAGGGTTCCTCCGTAAACTGAGTTTCAATCCCTCATAGTTACGCTACAAACGTTGGCAAAGCATCAGGCGGATACACAGGTATAGGGTTTCAATCCCTCATAGTTACGCTACAAACGTTTCGACCCGGTATGTACTATGCGCCCGGGTCAAAAGTTTCAATC
>JANZZV010000072.1 GCA_026419195.1 Fervidobacterium sp. | reverse complement strand
CGCTACAAACTCGGGGAAGACATTTGTCCTCCCCGACGGGGAGTATCGTTTCAATCCCTCATAGTTACGCTACAAACAAGTTAATAAAGCTAATTAAGAAAATAGAAAGCTAGTTTCAATCCCTCATAGTTACGCTACAAACGAAAGTTATGGAGAGGATTTTTGATGAAAAAAGAAGTTTCAATCCCTCATAGTTACGCTACAAACATAATCAATACCCAGTTTTTCTGCAGCTGTTTGTTTGTTTCAATCCCTCATAGTTACGCTACAAACTCGCCAAGAGAACAGCCTGTATATTCTTCGATAATATGTTTCAATCCCTCATAGTTACGCTACAAACCAGATATAAGCTCCCGAGCTATCTTTAAGTTTCTTGTTTCAATCCCTCATAGTTACGCTACAAACACGGTTTCTGTGAGCAACTGCACAATGCTCACGTCCCGTTTCAATCCCTCATAGTTACGCTACAAACCCGGGTCGAGGTTCGGGAGGGACTCATTCGTTTCTTGTTTCAATCCCTCATAGTTACGCTACAAACCCAGCCGCTACGATCAGGTTGCATTTTACGATACGGGTTTCAATCCCTCATAGTTACGCTACAAACGTGGAGCCGGGGCTCGTGAGGTTCTTCGAGTCCCGGGTTTCAATCCCTCATAGTTACGCTACAAACCTTGAATGGGATGTCGATGTCGGCTTTATCGACCACAGTTTCAATCCCTCATAGTTACGCTACAAACGTATTCGAGGGAAAACATTTGTGGAACACGGGCATGTTTCAATCCCTCATAGTTACGCTACAAACAATTAGGGTGGCGGTCGATGAAGGGCAATTTAACGAGTTTCAATCCCTCATAGTTACGCTACAAACCGATATCAACAGCCGAATGGCTTCCTGCACTCCGAAGTTTCAATCCCTCATAGTTACGCTACAAACCTGTATCGTCAGATGGTCCTACCGTTTGAATATCATTTGTTTCAATCCCTCATAGTTACGC
>JANZZV010000071.1 GCA_026419195.1 Fervidobacterium sp. | reverse complement strand
ACGCTACAAACATCATAATAATCATTTATTACGTATTCAAACATTTCGTTTCAATCCCTCATAGTTACGCTACAAACCCATACCTCCCTTTGTAAGATTACATTCTTATTTTATGTTTCAATCCCTCATAGTTACGCTACAAACCAAAGGAAACGAACGTGAAATGTTTAAGATCAAAGTGTTTCAATCCCTCATAGTTACGCTACAAACTAGTTAAGAAGAATACATAGTCTATATCTAAATCTTGTTTCAATCCCTCATAGTTACGCTACAAACCTGCAAACATACACGCAATTTGCGAAAAAGTACAACTGTTTCAATCCCTCATAGTTACGCTACAAACCTTTACGCAGTGATATAGTAGACGACTTTTTAATAAGTTTCAATCCCTCATAGTTACGCTACAAACTCTTGCTATTGATTTTGTTCCAATCATTGTATATTTGTTTCAATCCCTCATAGTTACGCTACAAACCAAATTTGCTAAAAGCAGTTCTGGCATTACCTCTTTGTTTCAATCCCTCATAGTTACGCTACAAACGTCCAAATGGGGGATCACGTTCCCCCTGATGATGCCCGGTTTCAATCCCTCATAGTTACGCTACAAACAAGTTAGATAAATATGCATCGAATATTCATTCCCGAGTTTCAATCCCTCATAGTTACGCTACAAACATAGTCAAGATTTTCGTAATTACGATATTTTACTTAGTTTCAATCCCTCATAGTTACGCTACAAACGATTTTTTCGGAGATCGGGGGGTTTCTCCGAAAAATAAGTTTCAATCCCTCATAGTTACGCTACAAACAAATTACGATGAGATATAAATACAATGCCGTCTGGGGTTTCAATCCCTCATAGTTACGCTACAAACAAAATTCAAAGAGTGTTTCTTTATACGGATTACAAGTTTCAATCCCTCATAGTTACGCTACAAACATCATAATAATCATTTATTACGTATTCAAACATTTCGTTTCAATCCCTCATAGTTACGCTACAAAC
>JANZZV010000070.1 GCA_026419195.1 Fervidobacterium sp. | reverse complement strand
GCTACAAACTTACATAACTCCGCCCCTCCAAAAGGCGGAATACCTTTGTTTCAATCCCTCATAGTTACGCTACAAACCCTAAAAGAGGGGAGAGCGCATGTTGCGCTCATCCCTGTTTCAATCCCTCATAGTTACGCTACAAACGCGGGGTCATATATCCATACCCGCCCGCGCTTCACAGTTTCAATCCCTCATAGTTACGCTACAAACGCAGGGGTAGGGGGAATGTAATCCCCCACCGGGACTGTTTCAATCCCTCATAGTTACGCTACAAACTTAATCCAAGCGCCTGCATCCGTTCCGTCTATATCATGTTTCAATCCCTCATAGTTACGCTACAAACTTTAATCACCCCTGAGCTTGTTCAGTTTCAACCGAAGTTTCAATCCCTCATAGTTACGCTACAAACCTTCCTCCGAAAACTGATAGAGGAATAACCCCGATCTCCGTTTCAATCCCTCATAGTTACGCTACAAACGGGGATTCCCGTCGCCAAGTTCGATCCCAAACCCCTGTTTCAATCCCTCATAGTTACGCTACAAACCTTTGCATACGTCCTCATTCTTTCTAAAAGCCTCAAGTTTCAATCCCTCATAGTTACGCTACAAACTTTTCTTCTTCCTACAATTCTATTATACTACCTATAGTTTCAATCCCTCATAGTTACGCTACAAACTTTTCTACGTCCCCAACACTCATCAGCGCAAACAAAGTTTCAATCCCTCATAGTTACGCTACAAACAAAGAATAGACGAACTGAAAAATGTACTCGAGAAAAGTTTCAATCCCTCATAGTTACGCTACAAACATAATTTCCGTCGACGAGCTCTTCATCCGAAACTAAGTTTCAATCCCTCATAGTTACGCTACAAACCGGACGAAATGGATATGCAATCGGCATTGGTTATCGCGTTTCAATCCCTCATAGTTACGCTACAAACCGGTTGAAAGGTTACTGAAGCAGTTCGTGAAAGATTTGTTTCAATCCCTCATAGTTACGCTACAAACTGAATTCTCT
>JANZZV010000069.1 GCA_026419195.1 Fervidobacterium sp. | reverse complement strand
CGCTACAAACTCGCCCGCCCCCCATGCGGAAGCAGGGGGGCTTGTGTGTTTCAATCCCTCATAGTTACGCTACAAACTTTGCCAAGGGGCGCGCATGCGCCTCCAAAAAAACTGTTTCAATCCCTCATAGTTACGCTACAAACAGATCGGGGGATTCCTCCGAAAATTGTTGGAGGAAGTTTCAATCCCTCATAGTTACGCTACAAACTTTGAACGCTCTTTTGGTGGTGATCTAAATGATATTGTTTCAATCCCTCATAGTTACGCTACAAACGGGGTTTCGCTTGGTGACGGGAACCCCCCCGTCGCGTTTCAATCCCTCATAGTTACGCTACAAACGATCAAGACATGATCGAGGGGCATCATTAAGGGGAAGTTTCAATCCCTCATAGTTACGCTACAAACTGTCCACACATGTCCTCCCGTATCGTTTCACAATTAAGTTTCAATCCCTCATAGTTACGCTACAAACGGGAGGACAAATGTCTTCCCCGACATGGGGCGGTATAGTTTCAATCCCTCATAGTTACGCTACAAACAGTGTGTTTGAGGAGGTCGGGGGCTTCCTCCGAAAACGTTTCAATCCCTCATAGTTACGCTACAAACCCTGAAGTGTTTTGGATAGAATAATTTTGCAACTTTCGTTTCAATCCCTCATAGTTACGCTACAAACCGAGGGATGAGCGCGACGTGCGCTCTTCCCTCGCGAGTTTCAATCCCTCATAGTTACGCTACAAACTAGGGAGTGCTGATTTAAAAGCTGAAATGCGTTCATTGTTTCAATCCCTCATAGTTACGCTACAAACTGCACTTGCTTTAGAAATTGATTCACCAACAAAATCGTTTCAATCCCTCATAGTTACGCTACAAACGTTTGGAAAAAGAGGAGTTTTGACTATCATTATTGCGTTTCAATCCCTCATAGTTACGCTACAAACTCTTTGCAGCGCTAACAGTAAGCTCTGCATATACTTGTTTCAATCCCTCATAGTTACGCTACAAACATCAACTCCAAGTGAAAA
>JANZZV010000068.1 GCA_026419195.1 Fervidobacterium sp. | reverse complement strand
CCAAATTTGAACTGAAAGATAAAGGATTTCTATATTTCGTATATAATTATATCACGTTTACACAAAATATTGCAATTGCATAGAAGAAATATTAATTTCTTCAACTTTCTTTAGATTCGAATGGAAACATATATTTTGAAAGTAATAATGGGACTATGTATGGTATTACACCGGTCAATGAAATTATGTGGAGAGTGAAAGTTTCAAACTAGGTAGTTTCAATTCCGACTACAGGTCCAGATTCTACAGTATACATAGATTCGATTCGCTCAACGAAATATTTTACGTTATAGATAAACTCGGTTACATAAAATGAATTTAAAACAAACGAAGAGATATATGGCACATCACCTATTGATGTGAATGAGAATATTTATATTCCATCGAAAGATAAAAATGTCTATACTTTGGACAAAAATGGTTTGGTCCTTTGGGTGTTCCTTACTCAAGGTGAAACATTTTCAAACCTGATGTGAAAAATTATCCTGGCTTTGTCAACTTCCGTTGACCAGAGTTTAGGTAAAACCAGCGAGACATAGGAAGAAAAGTTTATTTACTAAAAAACCTCCCCGCATATGCGGGAAGGTCTATTTTGAAAGCTATGTATTTTGGTTGTTATTTTCTTACCTCATCTAACTGAGCAGCTAACCTCGACTGAGCAATAGAAGTGAATAATTTTTTGTGCTTTAGTAATATTTCAAGAAGATGAGAATCAAAGTGTCCGTTTTCATCGTCTGTCATAATCTTTATAGCTTCTTCGGAAGTAAATTCGTTTCTATAGGACCTTCGTGTTGTAAGTGCATCAAAGACATCTGCAATTGCAACGATTCGTGCGGTTAATGGTATTGCGGTTCCTTTCAAGCCGTCTGGATAACCTGTTCCATCCCACCTTTCATGATGCCATCTTGTAACTTCGTGACAGATTCTAATCAATGAATTATTGGGATATTTTTTCATAAGATTCGAAAAGATCTTTGCACCTTCTGTTGAATGTTTTTTCATTAACTGATATTCTTCAGGGG
>JANZZV010000067.1 GCA_026419195.1 Fervidobacterium sp. | reverse complement strand
GGTACATCCTGTAAGGTCAGTTGTGGTACCGCAAACACTCTGACAGGTTCCTGCCAATGCTGCACTTGTAGCCTTGGTAATCTTGTCGGTAGTATTTGAACCCAAACCGCCATTTAAGAGCTTCTGGGTATTGAACTCGGTAGTGTTACCGATTCTGTTTATTTCTGAAGTCAACTGGTTCAATTCGTCCTGGAGAGCTCCTCTGTCTGCATCGGTATTTGTTCCGTTTGCCGACTGGTTAGCAAGTTCACGCATTCTCTGAAGTATTGAATGAGTTTCATTCAATGCACCTTCTGCAGTCTGTATCATTGAGATACCGTCCTGCGCATTTCTTGAAGCCTGATCCAAACCACGTACCTGAGCACGCATCTTTTCACTGATTGCAAGACCTGCTGCGTCGTCTCCTGCCTTATTGATTCTGAGACCTGATGATAATTTCTCGAGGGATTTTGCTCCGTTTGCGGTATTAGCGTTCAAACGGCCATAAGTGTTAAGAGCTTGAATGTTGTGATTGATAATCATAAAATTACCTCCTTGTTATTTTGAAATGTAAGGGCGTCCATGCCCCACTTTTTAAAGAAAGCAAAACAAGGATTTCTCCCACCTGGCCAGACTAGAAGAAAACCTCTTTTGTATCTTTGATAAGTATATCGGAAGATTTTTCATAGGACTTTATAGGAAATTTAAAATTTTTTTAATTTTTTTTAAATATTTTTTTAGTACCAACTTTAATTCTTCATATTAATGTTTTATTCCAAGAATTAAGGAACAGATAAAAATTAACTTTCTATTCTGCCGCCCACGGCTGCAAGGAGGAGTGTGTGTCTCCGCAACGCTCTTATACCTTATCTTTTTTTACTAAAGCTATTTCTTTTTCTTCCGATAACTAATATGAGATACAAATAATCTTAGCAACTGAAAAACAGTACTAGGATTATTAGTTTTTCTTTCATTAGGGAAAGGATTCCCTTTATGGCAGCAAACAAGGAGGTGATGCTATGCGAATAGGACATAATATTCAGGCACTTAATACC
>JANZZV010000066.1 GCA_026419195.1 Fervidobacterium sp. | reverse complement strand
ACGCTACAAACAAAACACCCGAAGCCGTGAGAAAATCGCAAAAAGGGGTTTCAATCCCTCATAGTTACGCTACAAACCGTGTACTTGGATCGAAAACAAGCCTCACACGTTTAGGTTTCAATCCCTCATAGTTACGCTACAAACGGATGCACGTACCGGGTCGAAGTCGAGGGGGGGTTCTGTTTCAATCCCTCATAGTTACGCTACAAACATATGATTCGGTTCAGTTAGATTTTTATACATACATGTTTCAATCCCTCATAGTTACGCTACAAACGTGTCGGGGAGAGGGAAAAGATTCATTCTCCCCGAGTTTCAATCCCTCATAGTTACGCTACAAACGTCAAGCGGGGGCGTGCATGGGTATACGACCCCTCTGTTTCAATCCCTCATAGTTACGCTACAAACTTGTTGGGTGTTTCGTTTAAAGATATATTGGAAATGTGTTTCAATCCCTCATAGTTACGCTACAAACGGTGAATTTGCAAATAATATGTTACAAGCGTTAAAAGTTTCAATCCCTCATAGTTACGCTACAAACAAAAGAAGAGGAGGGGAAGTTATGGAAGAAAGGATTTTGTTTCAATCCCTCATAGTTACGCTACAAACGAAAAAAAGATTCGAAAAGTTCATCAAGACCCGGTCGTTTCAATCCCTCATAGTTACGCTACAAACCCGGGGAGGACAAATGTCTTCCCCGACACGGGTTTGGTTTCAATCCCTCATAGTTACGCTACAAACCCGCGCGAGGGGGTCGAATACACGCCCCCCGTCAAACGGTTTCAATCCCTCATAGTTACGCTACAAACCCTAATTACAAAGCTGAACCAGCTGTTCCAGAATATATGTTTCAATCCCTCATAGTTACGCTACAAACTGTGCCGGTCTGTTGGCTGCTTATAGGCGAGCCATCAGTTTCAATCCCTCATAGTTACGCTACAAACTTTGAAAATGGAACGTAAAGAAGCATTAGAAAAAGTGTTTCAATCCCTCATAGTTACGCTACAAACTTACTCAACTTACCTGTTGTAGCCGCCGGAAAACC
>JANZZV010000065.1 GCA_026419195.1 Fervidobacterium sp. | reverse complement strand
GAAGCGCGGGCGTGTATGGATATAGTTTCAATCCCTCATAGTTACGCTACAAACAAAGTTCTTCTTGTTTGGGCGACAACATTTTCCAGGTTTCAATCCCTCATAGTTACGCTACAAACTTGAGTACAAAACAGGTGGATATGATCCGATTCAGTGTTTCAATCCCTCATAGTTACGCTACAAACTTGAATGCGATGACTGGTTTCCAATCTGGTAGTACATGTTTCAATCCCTCATAGTTACGCTACAAACCTTGCATTCAACGCACTTAAACCTCATTGGAAAGAAGTTTCAATCCCTCATAGTTACGCTACAAACGCAATGTGTCGTCCACGGGCATCATCAGGGGGAACGGTTTCAATCCCTCATAGTTACGCTACAAACGTACTTACTAATTGTGAAACGATACGGGAGAACATGTGGTTTCAATCCCTCATAGTTACGCTACAAACTTTCGACCCGGTACGTGCAGTCCGACCGGGTCTTTAGTTTCAATCCCTCATAGTTACGCTACAAACCTTTGCCACGGGGCGCGCATGCGCCCACAAACAACAGTTTCAATCCCTCATAGTTACGCTACAAACTACCTTTCCCCTCCTTCTTCCCCCCTTCCGGGGGGAGTTTCAATCCCTCATAGTTACGCTACAAACAGTTCGCAAAAAAGTACAACTTGGTGGTTGATGACGGTTTCAATCCCTCATAGTTACGCTACAAACCGACGTGCTGATCCAGGGGTTTGGGATCGAGTTCGGGTTTCAATCCCTCATAGTTACGCTACAAACGTTTGTAAACATGATTTAAGTGAAGAAGTTGAATATGTTTCAATCCCTCATAGTTACGCTACAAACATTATAACCTACCTAAACCCACGTGGGAAAAACTCTGTTTCAATCCCTCATAGTTACGCTACAAACTTGAAAGAGTGTTTGACGAAAGAAGAAAAAAGTTTGGTTTCAATCCCTCATAGTTACGCTACAAACTCTTCGCATGGTTTATGCCGTGGTACTTCAAACAAAGTTTCAATCCCTCATAGTTACGCTACAAACTA
>JANZZV010000064.1 GCA_026419195.1 Fervidobacterium sp. | reverse complement strand
GAAAGCGCATGTTGCGCTTATCCCTCGTGTTTCAATCCCTCATAGTTACGCTACAAACTTTGAACTGCTTCGAGCATTTTCAAATGATCCAAAGTTTCAATCCCTCATAGTTACGCTACAAACATTCATTTCAAATGGTAGTGAAATAGCGGAAGTACTGTTTCAATCCCTCATAGTTACGCTACAAACGAGGAGGGATAAGTATGGCAACGGAAAAGGTATATAAGTTTCAATCCCTCATAGTTACGCTACAAACGTCAACAGGAGGAAGTGGTTGAAACTGAAGTAATACAGTTTCAATCCCTCATAGTTACGCTACAAACGAAGGAGGGGAAAGGTATGAAAAGAAGAGAAGTAATGTTTCAATCCCTCATAGTTACGCTACAAACTAAAGAACGGATAGCTAGTTTGCAAAAAGCACCTATGTTTCAATCCCTCATAGTTACGCTACAAACTATTTACGGAGATCGGGGGATTTCTCCGAAAATTGTGTTTCAATCCCTCATAGTTACGCTACAAACTTTTTTGCATTTCTTCCATACTTTTTCCCCCTTTCTGTTTCAATCCCTCATAGTTACGCTACAAACGAAGAAGGAGGGGAAAAGTATGATGAGAAGTATTATGTTTCAATCCCTCATAGTTACGCTACAAACTTGGCATTGAGGCGTTAAAGCCTGATTTGGACGCATGTTTCAATCCCTCATAGTTACGCTACAAACGCAGATGCGAAAGTTGGCAAGCCTTGGAGTAGATAAGTTTCAATCCCTCATAGTTACGCTACAAACGGATTAGGTATATATATTATCTTCGTGCCATCAGGAGTTTCAATCCCTCATAGTTACGCTACAAACGCTTTTAATCTCCACAACTACGCCATCCGCAACGCTGTTTCAATCCCTCATAGTTACGCTACAAACATGGAACGAGGGACGAAAAGAGCGATGATGAAGTAGTTTCAATCCCTCATAGTTACGCTACAAACATGTTGGAGTAATTTACTTCATTAATCCAGAAAGAATGTTTCAATCCCTCATAGTTACGCTACAAACTT
>JANZZV010000063.1 GCA_026419195.1 Fervidobacterium sp. | reverse complement strand
ACGCTACAAACAAAACACCCGAAGCCGTGAGAAAATCGCAAAAAGGGGTTTCAATCCCTCATAGTTACGCTACAAACTCAGTTAATCCCTCCTCGTTTCTTTTATAAAAATTAAGGTTTCAATCCCTCATAGTTACGCTACAAACCATTTGTGCGCAACTGGCGCCTCATCGAGGCGGCCAGTTTCAATCCCTCATAGTTACGCTACAAACGACGAAATTGAATTAGGCGAAACTAATTGAATTAGGGTTTCAATCCCTCATAGTTACGCTACAAACAAGAAAGAAATTCGTTGAATTGATCAAGACCCGGTCGTTTCAATCCCTCATAGTTACGCTACAAACTTTTCGAGGAGATCGGAGGGTTCCTCCGAAAGCTTCGTTTCAATCCCTCATAGTTACGCTACAAACAAAAGATTCGAAAAGTTCATCAAGACCCGGTCTAATGTTTCAATCCCTCATAGTTACGCTACAAACTTGTCAATTCAAAAGCAGCTAATTCGATAAAGCAATGTTTCAATCCCTCATAGTTACGCTACAAACGGAAGACATTTGTCCTCCCCGGCGACGGGGAATATTGTTTCAATCCCTCATAGTTACGCTACAAACGCGATAACCAATGCCGATTGCATATCCATTTCGTCCGGTTTCAATCCCTCATAGTTACGCTACAAACGTTTTCTCGCTCTTCACCTTGCGGTTGCGGTCCAGGTTTCAATCCCTCATAGTTACGCTACAAACCAGTTTACGCTTTGTTTTCTTACACAGATTCAAAGCAGTTTCAATCCCTCATAGTTACGCTACAAACGATACACACGCAAAAATCCCTTATCCTTTTCGACGTCGTTTCAATCCCTCATAGTTACGCTACAAACGGAAAGAAGGAGGGAGAGGTATGATGAGAAGTATCATGTTTCAATCCCTCATAGTTACGCTACAAACGCAATTCGTGGAATTAGAGGTGTGTCAAGTTTTTTTAGGTTTCAATCCCTCATAGTTACGCTACAAACTAGTTGTTAAAATTATTTTAATACCATGGATATTTGTGGATTTTAAC
>JANZZV010000062.1 GCA_026419195.1 Fervidobacterium sp. | reverse complement strand
TGTAGCGTAACTATGAGGGATTGAAACCTTTTTTCACTATAAATCTTCTCCATACCTTTCCCTGTTTGTAGCGTAACTATGAGGGATTGAAACATAAACCTTTCGAAACATCTCCTTTTCTCATTGTAAGTTTGTAGCGTAACTATGAGGGATTGAAACGCAATTCCCGGAGGAATCCCCCGATCTCCGAAAAAAGTTTGTAGCGTAACTATGAGGGATTGAAACAGCGGGGGCGTGTATGGGTGTATGATCCCTCTCGGGGTTTGTAGCGTAACTATGAGGGATTGAAACTATCGTTTCACAATCAACAGATACTCCCCGTCGCCGGTTTGTAGCGTAACTATGAGGGATTGAAACCTGTCTGCGGTGGGGATGGGAACCCCCATCCCCACGTTTGTAGCGTAACTATGAGGGATTGAAACGAAGCTTCCGGAGGAAGCCCCCAACCTCCTTGAAAACGTTTGTAGCGTAACTATGAGGGATTGAAACAACCGCAATATAATTTTTACATAGCTCCGCCCCTCCGTTTGTAGCGTAACTATGAGGGATTGAAACTTTCATCAAAAATTCTTTCAACCTTTTCTTCTACCAGTTTGTAGCGTAACTATGAGGGATTGAAACCGTTTAATGTCGATAACACTTCTCATCATACCTTTCGTTTGTAGCGTAACTATGAGGGATTGAAACTAAGAAAGTATGGGAGAACATATGTAGATATGTTCTGTTTGTAGCGTAACTATGAGGGATTGAAACACGGGGGATAAGCGCGACACGCGCTACCCCCTCGTGTTTGTAGCGTAACTATGAGGGATTGAAACATGCCTGTCGATCATGTTTTGATCGACAGGTTTGGGGTGTTTGTAGCGTAACTATGAGGGATTGAAACCGGGGTCGTATATCCACATCCGCGCCCGCTTCACCGAGTTTGTAGCGTAACTATGAGGGATTGAAACTTGTAAATTCTTTCAACCTTTTCTTTTTCCATACTTGTTTGTAGCGTAACTATGAGGGATTGAAACGGTACTCCCCGTCGCCGGGGAGGATAAACCTCTTCGTTTGTAGCGT
>JANZZV010000061.1 GCA_026419195.1 Fervidobacterium sp. | reverse complement strand
ATTGAAACTAATTTCGTAACATATTCTCAAACAACATTTCTCCAGTTTGTAGCGTAACTATGAGGGATTGAAACAAACAAAAAAAGCCCTGCTTTCGCAGGGCTGAAAAAGTTTGTAGCGTAACTATGAGGGATTGAAACTTTTATTGCTGTTTCGTATTTACTGTTGATATCGCCAGTTTGTAGCGTAACTATGAGGGATTGAAACATGTCGATAATACTTACCATACTACTCCCTCCCTTAGTTTGTAGCGTAACTATGAGGGATTGAAACAAAAACCGAATGAGTCCCCCTTCAGTTTCGACCCGGGTTTGTAGCGTAACTATGAGGGATTGAAACGCAATTCCCGGAGGAATCCACCAACCTCCTCGAAAGTTTGTAGCGTAACTATGAGGGATTGAAACTTCTTTGCGCAGTCGTTCTTCACGTGTTTTAATTGCGTTTGTAGCGTAACTATGAGGGATTGAAACCGCGGGCACTTGACGACGGGGGGATTCCCGTCGCCAAGTTTGTAGCGTAACTATGAGGGATTGAAACCTTCTAAAAGCACTACGATGAACTTGAGTTGGAGAAATGTTTGTAGCGTAACTATGAGGGATTGAAACGGATCATTTTTAACTACACGAGTAAGTTTTACACTCAGTTTGTAGCGTAACTATGAGGGATTGAAACATAATACTTCTTACCATAACTTTCCCCTCCTTTTTCGTTTGTAGCGTAACTATGAGGGATTGAAACGCAGCTAGGAATTCTATAGCTTGTCTGATGGCGGAGTTTGTAGCGTAACTATGAGGGATTGAAACGTTTTCGGAGGAATCCCCCGATCTCCGAAAAAATCCGTTTGTAGCGTAACTATGAGGGATTGAAACCCCCTTTTGCAATTTTCTCACGGCTTCGGGTGTTTTGTTTGTAGCGTAACTATGAGGGATTGAAACACTTGCACTGGCTTGCGCGGAACAATTGTGTACCAAGTTTGTAGCGTAACTATGAGGGATTGAAACCCGACCTCCGAAAAGATTTGACGGGGGATAAGCGCAAGTTTGTAGCGTAACTATGAGGGATTGAAACAACCCCCTCCCCCCCTTTGCCACGGGGCGCGCAGGCGTTTGTAGCGTAACTATGAGGGATTGAAACCCTGGTGTAACAGAGGTCTTGATTGGTTGTATAAAGCTTGTAACGT
>JANZZV010000060.1 GCA_026419195.1 Fervidobacterium sp. | reverse complement strand
ACGCTACAAACGGCGCATGGGTGCCTTTTGTTGTTGTTTTTTCCAGCGTTTCAATCCCTCATAGTTACGCTACAAACTAGCTCTGCAGTGGAAAAATGTTTTGTATTATTCGCGTTTCAATCCCTCATAGTTACGCTACAAACGTACGGGAGAACATACATAGATATGTTCTCCCTCCGGTTTCAATCCCTCATAGTTACGCTACAAACAGGTTTGCCTTTTGGAGGGGCGGAGCTATGTAAAGGGTTTCAATCCCTCATAGTTACGCTACAAACTGCCAATGCGATTGGATACGCGTGCGAAGATGTATTGTTTCAATCCCTCATAGTTACGCTACAAACATAATTAATGCAGTGCAAATTCATTTTACAATTCAGGTTTCAATCCCTCATAGTTACGCTACAAACCAATTACCCATGGCACATGTGTTATGTCAAGCACAAGTTTCAATCCCTCATAGTTACGCTACAAACCAAATATCGACCTTTAAATGCTGTCGAGCGAAATAAGTTTCAATCCCTCATAGTTACGCTACAAACGAAGAGCGCATGTTGCGCTCATCCCTCGAAGTGTGTTGTTTCAATCCCTCATAGTTACGCTACAAACAATTAAGCAAGAGATTTTTGAGGTGTTCGAAGTACTGTTTCAATCCCTCATAGTTACGCTACAAACTTGCACGAGAGAAAGGAGGTGAAAGGTTATGGGCGAAGTTTCAATCCCTCATAGTTACGCTACAAACCGGTAAAATCAACTGCATATTCATCACGCCAAAAAGGTTTCAATCCCTCATAGTTACGCTACAAACCTTGTTGGATAAGGGGATGAAAGTATGGCGGATTTGAGTTTCAATCCCTCATAGTTACGCTACAAACCATTAAACCTGTGGACTTTCCGCTCCGTCTTTATCTGTTTCAATCCCTCATAGTTACGCTACAAACAGTGTTTTGCGGAGATGGATATATCAGCGGTGCTTGGGTTTCAATCCCTCATAGTTACGCTACAAACGAGAAAGAGGTGAAGTCGGATGGCACGTAAGCGTGTGTTTCAATCCCTCATAGTTACGCTACAAACAAAGGTTGGCAGTATAAATTCTAGTTTGGAAAGTCGTTTCAATCCCTCATAGTTACGCTACAAACTAGTTGTTAAAATTATTTTAATACCATGGATATTTGTGGATTTTAAC
>JANZZV010000059.1 GCA_026419195.1 Fervidobacterium sp. | reverse complement strand
GGATTGAAACAGATCGTAGCGGTTGCCCCCAGCCGCTACGATCAAAGTTTGTAGCGTAACTATGAGGGATTGAAACGCAGCCGTCAACCCAGACGGCGTTGTATTTATACCGGTTTGTAGCGTAACTATGAGGGATTGAAACTTGGATGGACACCGAAGTACATATCGATGGATTCTTCGTTTGTAGCGTAACTATGAGGGATTGAAACTGGGTAATTTTAGATTATTTTTGAGGAACAAAAACGTTTGTAGCGTAACTATGAGGGATTGAAACTTTGGACTCGTAAAACCTTACGAGCCCCGCTGCAACCGTTTGTAGCGTAACTATGAGGGATTGAAACTTTGATGTGATAATATTTACCGTCTTTGAAGTAATAGTTTGTAGCGTAACTATGAGGGATTGAAACCGGCAGGAATAGCCGCTAATTTTGCACCTGCCGCGTCAGTTTGTAGCGTAACTATGAGGGATTGAAACCTTTTAGTTTTGAAGAAGTTTAAGAGTTTTTCCCACGGTTTGTAGCGTAACTATGAGGGATTGAAACATGAAAAGAAAGGAAGGTTTGTGGATTATGTAAAGAGTTTGTAGCGTAACTATGAGGGATTGAAACTATTTTGATCGACGGTTTTGGGATCGATCTCGGCGAGTTTGTAGCGTAACTATGAGGGATTGAAACCCGAGGGGGCGTATTCGACCCCCTCGGCAGGACATCGTTTGTAGCGTAACTATGAGGGATTGAAACATGTCAATAACACTTCCTACCATAATTTCCCTCCTCCGTTTGTAGCGTAACTATGAGGGATTGAAACTGGTAAACTCTATATCCACCCCCGCGCTGTCCACGGGTTTGTAGCGTAACTATGAGGGATTGAAACCCTGGGAGCGGACTTCCGCTCCCCGAATGTAATCCTGTTTGTAGCGTAACTATGAGGGATTGAAACATGGGTTTGGGGTTTCGCTTGGGGACGGGGAACCCCGTTTGTAGCGTAACTATGAGGGATTGAAACGTGTAGTATAGTGCTTCGAAGTATTTGCCGTTCCAGTTTGTAGCGTAACTATGAGGGATTGAAACAGAGGGGTCATATATCCACACATGCCCGCGCTTAACGTGTTTGTAGCGTAACTATGAGGGATTGAAACTATTAGCAGGGCGGCGATTTGGTAAATCCTCCCTAAGTTTGTAGCGTAACTATGAGGGATTGAAACC
>JANZZV010000058.1 GCA_026419195.1 Fervidobacterium sp. | reverse complement strand
TTAAAATCCACAAATATCCATGGTATTAAAATAATTTTAACAACTAGTTTGTAGCGTAACTATGAGGGATTGAAACTCAATAAACTTTGCCGTAGAAAATTCAACTTCAAAGTTTGTAGCGTAACTATGAGGGATTGAAACTATTCACACCTCCATTAGAATGGTATTTCCTCATCGGGTTTGTAGCGTAACTATGAGGGATTGAAACCACCTTGATGAACACTTGGAAGCTCAGCAACAGAAAGTTTGTAGCGTAACTATGAGGGATTGAAACACTCTCTCGTCAATTTCGTCTTTCTTGCCATTCTCCGTTTGTAGCGTAACTATGAGGGATTGAAACTAATTTTTATGTAACTTCGCCCCTCCAAAAGGCAAAGTTTGTAGCGTAACTATGAGGGATTGAAACGGGGTGTTTTCCCCCTAATAAGATTTTACCACGCCAGTTTGTAGCGTAACTATGAGGGATTGAAACACAGTGGAGAGGGGTATGATGGAATTGTTTATTCATGTTTGTAGCGTAACTATGAGGGATTGAAACTATTTATACCGCATCGTAATTTTTATGTAACTTCGCGTTTGTAGCGTAACTATGAGGGATTGAAACGTGAGAAAATCACTCAGCTTGAGTAAATCTTTTAACCGTTTGTAGCGTAACTATGAGGGATTGAAACGCTGTCGGAGGAATCCCCCGATCTCCGCAAAAATCCGTTTGTAGCGTAACTATGAGGGATTGAAACTCTTGGAGATTGTTTGTTATTCTTTTACCACGCGGGAAGTTTGTAGCGTAACTATGAGGGATTGAAACGTGGGTAATTTTAGATTATTTTTGAGGAACAAAAACAGTTTGTAGCGTAACTATGAGGGATTGAAACGAGAATGAGAAAATTAATCATGACGATTTGCTGCATCGTTTGTAGCGTAACTATGAGGGATTGAAACCCGGGGAGAATGAACTCCTTCCCCGACACGGGGCGGGTTTGTAGCGTAACTATGAGGGATTGAAACAAAAATGCAACCTGATCGTAGCGGCTGGGGGCAACCGCGTTTGTAGCGTAACTATGAGGGATTGAAACACGGAACTGGTACATCCTCATACCATTGCAAAACTGTGTTTGTAGCGTAACTATGAGGGATTGAAACACTGTTTGATTTACAACAAAAATACTCTCCAAAACAGTTTGTAGCGTAACTATGAGGGATTGAAACCGATGATGGAAGGAGTAAGTTTATGTGCTTCTAATTGTTTGTAGCGT
>JANZZV010000057.1 GCA_026419195.1 Fervidobacterium sp. | reverse complement strand
AGATTGCGATTTTATTGGATGATCCCGCGCATTTAGCTCAGATCCAGCAAATTTTAAAAGATGCGAAGGCTGCTAAATCAATCGAAAAAGAAGAGACTAAAGAGACAAAGGAACAGGTTGAGGTGGAGTTGAGATACACTGCTGTTGATGTTTTGTATCCACAAAGGATTGCAAATGCTATGCAGATACTTTATCCAAAGTCAAATCCAAAGGTTTCGAATGGAAAGCTGTATGTAGTAAGCGGTTTTGAACAGTTCGTCGAAAGTCTTTCGAAAGATCCGATTATAGGAGCTCCTTGGAAAGTAATTGTTGAAGATGTTTCTGAAGAAGTAATTAATATCGCTGCTGAATACTTGGGAATAGATAAGGAGAATTACACCGTAAAAACTATCAATGAAAAGCTGATTGTAACTATTTTTGCAAGTCAAGAAACTTACAAGAGATTTCTAAATTTCTTGGATATGTTTGGTAATGTTAGCTACCTTGTCAGAGTAGATGATGAATATTTGAAAAGGTTCAATGTGAGGATTTTGCAAAGTTTTTCAGATGGAACCAAACTTGTATCGGGAAAGATAAAAGAGATAGAAAGGTTGAAAAAGGCTATTTCTGAAGATATAACAACCTACACTGTCCAGCAGCTTCCAACCGATCCTTCACCGGAGATATTTTCCAAGTTGACAGGAACTGTTGTTGAAAGTAAAGATGGTTTGCTGATATTTACTGTGAGTAAATCAAGGATGGAAAGTTTGAAAAGAGAAATAGAACAAATCCGAAAAAGTTACAGTGTTAACATACTGGTTCTAGAGGATAAATTTAGCACCGAAGAAAAAGATGCAGTCGAGAAAATTTACGGTGTTAAGGTATACAACGTGGATGACAAGATAATAATTTACGGAAATCTGGCAAATGAAGCAAGAAATATGCTTGAAAGTTTGGCCAATAAGAATCAGGTTATTGAGCTAGTACAGCAACGTGTAAGTGATGGTATGTTGGATATGCTAAAAAGCCTATTCAAAATTAACATTTATAACGTAGGAAATGCTATGTACATTGTTGGAAGCAAAGATTCTGTGGAACAGGCTAAAAAATACATATTGTCATATACATCGATGGAAGTTAGTACTAATGTAGAGATGAGTCAATCACACATAGAATACATATCGAAAGTTTACAACGTGCAAGTAGAATATTTCCAGAACATAAGAAAAGCACGTGTGTCTGGATTTAGTGAAAATGTTCAAAAGGCTATTTCGTACATCTCAAGTCTTGGTACTAACGATGTTGTAAT
>JANZZV010000056.1 GCA_026419195.1 Fervidobacterium sp. | reverse complement strand
TATACCCACACTCGCCCCCGTTTGAGTTTGTAGCGTAACTATGAGGGATTGAAACTTTTCTTAGAGATCGGAGGGTTCCTCCGGAAGCTCCGTTTGTAGCGTAACTATGAGGGATTGAAACTCGATCAGCACATGATCGACGGGGAGGGGGAGGGGGAGTTTGTAGCGTAACTATGAGGGATTGAAACCGGGCATGGGGAGGGGGAACGAGATCCCCCATTTAGGTTTGTAGCGTAACTATGAGGGATTGAAACTTTTGCAACCAACATTCTTTGCTGCTGGTAGAGCAATGTTTGTAGCGTAACTATGAGGGATTGAAACAATACACCCCTCTAATCAATAACCCACGTAAATTAAAGTTTGTAGCGTAACTATGAGGGATTGAAACAGTACTCCCCGTCGCCGGGGAGGACAAATGTCTTCCCGTTTGTAGCGTAACTATGAGGGATTGAAACGCACATGATCGACGGGCATGAACAGGGGGAATGAAAGTTTGTAGCGTAACTATGAGGGATTGAAACATTGTGTGGCGCACGTTTGTGCGCCACTGGCGCCTCAGTTTGTAGCGTAACTATGAGGGATTGAAACAAAATATGCTTGAATCGTAACATGAAAGGTGATAACAGTTTGTAGCGTAACTATGAGGGATTGAAACAACTCAATTCCCCCCGCCTTCCTCCATTAGGCGCGCCGTTTGTAGCGTAACTATGAGGGATTGAAACGAAGTATTTTGGATCTCTTTCAAAACTTGGCTAATCGTTTGTAGCGTAACTATGAGGGATTGAAACACAAATGGTTCTGGTAAATCTTCAATAGTTTATTCTATGTTTGTAGCGTAACTATGAGGGATTGAAACTCAGCAAATGTCAAAAATTGATTTAAAAATTGTTTATGTTTGTAGCGTAACTATGAGGGATTGAAACACGCATACGATAGTGGATGTTGGGTATGAACTGGATCGTTTGTAGCGTAACTATGAGGGATTGAAACAAAATTATCCGTTTTTGAACTAATTGCTCGATTAAAGTTTGTAGCGTAACTATGAGGGATTGAAACTAATAACGTTCTCTATACTTACACAGATTAGAGATTGTTTGTAGCGTAACTATGAGGGATTGAAACCATATGGGTTTGGTGAATTTGAATCTAAACCACTCTTGTTTGTAGCGTAACTATGAGGGATTGAAACTGTGTAATTGGTACTGCTTTTAATGGTACATAAGGTGGTTTGTAGCGTAACTATGAGGGATTGAAACTTTCGATACGTTGTTATAATCTTTTCCGTTTCATTAGTTTGTAGCGT
>JANZZV010000055.1 GCA_026419195.1 Fervidobacterium sp. | reverse complement strand
ACGCTACAAACACAGCGAAATTGCTGTTGCCGTATCAAACCGCTCCCGTTTCAATCCCTCATAGTTACGCTACAAACTCGGCGGGGCACTTGACGACGGGGACCTCCCCGTCGCGTTTCAATCCCTCATAGTTACGCTACAAACACGGCTTCGGGTGTTTTTATATTTTTTCGTAATTCAGTTTCAATCCCTCATAGTTACGCTACAAACCGGTACGTGCAGTCCGACCGGGTCTTTATGAACTTTGTTTCAATCCCTCATAGTTACGCTACAAACGGGGGCGTGTATTCAACGCCCCCCTCTTTGGGACACTGTTTCAATCCCTCATAGTTACGCTACAAACTTATATGCCCCTGGACGACATTTTGTTCCAGGGGTTGTTTCAATCCCTCATAGTTACGCTACAAACCTCCCTCCTCTTTTTTCCCCCTTCCGGGGGGATTTTGTTTCAATCCCTCATAGTTACGCTACAAACGAGGGGTCGTATACCGCCCCGTGCCGGGGAAGAAGGTTTCAATCCCTCATAGTTACGCTACAAACTCGCTGGGGGATTTCATTCCCCCTACCCCTGCCTATGTTTCAATCCCTCATAGTTACGCTACAAACGCGGAAGTCCGCTCCCAAGTCGTGATGAGGGCGCCGAGTTTCAATCCCTCATAGTTACGCTACAAACCGTGTCGGGGAGAGGGAAACAATTTATTCTCCCCGGGTTTCAATCCCTCATAGTTACGCTACAAACTGTGAAGCGCGGGCGTGTGTGGGTATATGACCCCGCAGTTTCAATCCCTCATAGTTACGCTACAAACGTTCATGCCCCTGGACGACGTGCTGATCCAGGGGTTGTTTCAATCCCTCATAGTTACGCTACAAACACCCCTCCCCCCTTTGCCACGGGGCGCGCATGCGCCGTTTCAATCCCTCATAGTTACGCTACAAACTTGGCTGACCCTGGATATCCATGGATATAAAAGATGTGTTTCAATCCCTCATAGTTACGCTACAAACGGGGAAATTATGGTGAGAAGTATCGTTGACGTTCGACGGTTTCAATCCCTCATAGTTACGCTACAAACCATCGTAATTTTTACATAACTCCGCCCCTCCAAAAGGGTTTCAATCCCTCATAGTTACGCTACAAACGGACTTCCGCTCCCCAAACATAATCCTCCTCCAAGAGTTTCAATCCCTCATAGTTACGCTACAAACCGTGTCGGGGAGAGGGAAGACATTTGTCCTCCCCGAGTTTCAATCCCTCATAGTTACGCTACAAACGCGTCTGAAGACTGCGTTATTTGTTTCCTCTGTGCGGTTTCAATCCC
>JANZZV010000054.1 GCA_026419195.1 Fervidobacterium sp. | reverse complement strand
CTTTGATAATTGTTTGTAGCGTAACTATGAGGGATTGAAACTCAAAGAAAATGAATTGGTTAGTTTTACAAACATTATCGAATTACCAACCTATAGTAATGCATTGTACGAATTAGAATATTATGCGGAAAATAAATATGGTAAGACTGATACGTATAAATGGTCTTTTACAAATACACAAAATCAATTACCACCCAAAGTAATTAATGCACAAAGACAAGCGGGTGGTACAAGTGCATTTGTCAGTTGGTCAAGTACTAATGCAGAATTTTATACCCTAAGGATTTTTAAAAATAATACACAAACAGACATAATAGTTGCAGATAATTCTTATTTATATAAAGCCACAGAAGATAATGAACAAGTAGCTTTTGCTGTAGCAAGTGGTAATAGTTTGTTATTTAGTACTGCAACTCCAGTTTTGAATTTATCAAAAACACCAGACTTTACTTCTGATACCACTCCACCTAATCCTCCGGTCATTTCGGCGCAATACAGTTATACTCACAATCCAAAAGGTGTAACAATTACCGTTTTGATTACACATGCCACACGGCAAGATGTGGTTGGTACTATTGTTTATGCAACTGACAATGTTGCATCTGGTGTTTGGCAATCACAAATGATTTATAAAGGTACAGATAGAGCAATTTTTCAATTTGGTTGGGGATCTGAAAGCTCAAAAAACTTTCAAATTCGCGCTTTTTCAATTACATCAACAAATGTATTGTCAACCGCACAAACTGTTAATTTAACCGTTCCAAAATTCACACAAACAATTTCAGCACCAACATTGAATGTTTTAGCTGCTGGATATGATACAGCTTACTGTTCATGGTCTCAACCAACAGCTGTTGGGCAATTAAAATACGACTTGCAAGTATCAACAACTTCAAATTTTGCTTCAGCAACAACAATAACAACAACAGACAACAATCATACAATGCAATTTAACTACTCAACAGACCAAACATTATATTTTCGTGTAAAAACATATGATTTGTGGGGGAATGAAAGTAATTGGTCAAATATAGTTAATGTAACAATTAAAAGTAAAGCTTCGTTTGAAAGTTATCTAAATGGAAGAATAGCGAATACTGAAACACAACTTAAGCAATTAGAAGGAAATGTTAAAACTAATCTCATTAACTGGTCTTTAAGCGATGGTGATGGTAATGCTTCTTTACATGGATGGATTACATATACTGGTAGTGGACAGGTTGTAAGTTTAACGGATGGTAAAATTGGTAATTATGCTTTTCAAAGTAATCCTAATATTTTCTGGTCTGTGTATAGTAGTAGTAGAATACCAATCAATCACGATGCAACTTATGCTGTT
>JANZZV010000053.1 GCA_026419195.1 Fervidobacterium sp. | reverse complement strand
CATCCGAATAGGTTTGTAGCGTAACTATGAGGGATTGAAACTCGTTACGCTGTCCGTTTCCCAATCGGCATAGAGAAGTTTGTAGCGTAACTATGAGGGATTGAAACTCCTTTGCGGTCTTGCCAATTCGTGCAGAGCCGTTCCGTTTGTAGCGTAACTATGAGGGATTGAAACAATATTGCCAAAGCTGCCGCTGATTGTGCCAAAATCCGTTTGTAGCGTAACTATGAGGGATTGAAACCCGCCTGTCCTGCGAGAACTTGAACTTCCAACGCACGTTTGTAGCGTAACTATGAGGGATTGAAACTTTTGTTAACGATGCGCTTTGCGGACGAAATGGATATGTTTGTAGCGTAACTATGAGGGATTGAAACCGAGTCTAAATGGGGGATCACGTTCCCCCTCCCCAGTTTGTAGCGTAACTATGAGGGATTGAAACGGGAAGACATTTGTCTTACCCGACGGGGAGTACTTGGTTTGTAGCGTAACTATGAGGGATTGAAACGCACGTATTGAAGAAAAATTGCAGTTGTTTGATGATCGTTTGTAGCGTAACTATGAGGGATTGAAACCCGGGGAGAACGAATTGTTTCCCTCTCCCCGACACGTTTGTAGCGTAACTATGAGGGATTGAAACTATTATGACGTTTTTCCTTACTTTTGAAGAAGCTGCGTTTGTAGCGTAACTATGAGGGATTGAAACAGAGGTTTGGGGTTTCGCTCGGTGACGGGGAACCCCGTTTGTAGCGTAACTATGAGGGATTGAAACTACCTTTTAAAAATCATTAAGTACTCCCCGTCGCCGGGTTTGTAGCGTAACTATGAGGGATTGAAACCTTTGGAGTATCAAGATTATTATTATGTGAAACGTTCGTTTGTAGCGTAACTATGAGGGATTGAAACAGCGCGGGCGGGTATGGATATATGACCCCGCACGAGGTTTGTAGCGTAACTATGAGGGATTGAAACTCTTTATAAACCTTTCGAATTTTCTTCCTCTTTCATGTTTGTAGCGTAACTATGAGGGATTGAAACTACATTTAGCAATACCAACATCGCTTCTGTAATTGGGTTTGTAGCGTAACTATGAGGGATTGAAACAATCTTTTTTTCTTCTCGTCGTAAATTTTCTCCATAAGTTTGTAGCGTAACTATGAGGGATTGAAACCCATTACCTGGGAGCGGACTTCCGCTCCCCGGATATGTTTGTAGCGTAACTATGAGGGATTGAAACGCGGGGGCGGGTATGGATATATGACCCCCCGAGAGGGTTTGTAGCGTAACTATGAGGGATTGAAACGCTGGAAAAAACAACAACAAAAGGCACCCATGCGCCGTTTGTAGCGT
>JANZZV010000052.1 GCA_026419195.1 Fervidobacterium sp. | reverse complement strand
AAGCTATTCAGTAAATATGGTGCCACTTAGCTTTACTGTTGAAAATGTTGCATGTTATTTAAATACATTAACATTTTTTAACGAAATAATTCCACTTTATAGAGCTTCTGAAACAAACGATGTGATTTATTTCAAGAATAATACATTCGATGTAAAATCGTTGGCACTTTTTAGATGGATTGAAGATAATTATCCAAACCAAATTTTGGCATTTGCAATTATCAATCCTGCTACTGGTAGTTTAATTGATAGTGATGCAAATATAATAAGTTTTACTAAATCATCAGATGATTTAACATTAACTTTCAGATTGCCAATAAATAACTACAGCATTACAAGCGCAAAATTATCGCAAAATAATAACTTATTAAATAGTGGTATTAGATGCCAAGTTATTTCATCTTCTTCAACAAGTGTAACATTTAGAGTGTATGACGAAAATAATACACTTAATCCTAATGCTTTGTTTGCAATTCTAATCTATGTATGAGGAGGGATTATTATGTTCGTGGTTGAAAAACATGATATTATCGTCAAAAAAGAAGAGGATAGATATTTCTGCTGGTTTTGTTATGGTTTCCAACAAGCTACTAAACAAGACTATAGACTAAATGAAGATAACAAACCAGAATTAATTGAACTCACAGGTTGGGAATGCGAAAGTTATGGCAGAATTATCACAGAAAATGAACTAAAACATAAAACTTTGAACGAATTGTTGGTGGAATATTACAATTATTTTGCCAACAAGTATCAGTTGCCAACTAACGAAGAACCAACCATTCATTTTGAGGAGTGATTTTTATGAATGAGGTTGAACGCTTAGCACGTATTGAAGAAAAATTGCAGTTGTTTGATGATCGATTGGAAAAATTGGAAGAGTTATATAAAGAAAGTTCAGCAACAATTCGTGATATTGCCGCAAGATTGGCTGTTCGCGAAACATTAAACGGCGAATTCCGCGCTGATCTTGCTACTCTTTGTGATGAAAATAAGGATTTAAACAAAGAACTTGAGATGCTTAAACGATTAATTTGGACAGGATTTGGAATGGTAATTGCCTTCCAATTCATCTTCCAGTTGCTTTGGAGGTGATATTATGCTTGAATTCCTGCTTGGAATTCTCGTGGTGCCTGTATTAATTGCTTTGCTTGAAAAAATTACACCTACTAAAACAACCGCTGTTATAATTGGGTTTCTTGAAAAAATTTTTAAAAACCAAGCAATGCGTAATAGTATAGAAAATCTCATCGGTACAAAAATCATTGCCTTTGGTTTATCGTTAATAACCTACGAAACAGATGAAACAGAGATTAAAAGATTATGCGAACAAATCGAAAAAGCAAATACCGGATTAAAAAATTACTTTACCAAGCAAAAGGGGGTGAGTTAGTATGTTAAAATTTGAACATATTTTGTTGATAGCTGCCATCTTGATTGG
>JANZZV010000051.1 GCA_026419195.1 Fervidobacterium sp. | reverse complement strand
ACGCTACAAACTTAGCTGTGGGAACGAATATATCAACATCTTACCAGGTTTCAATCCCTCATAGTTACGCTACAAACGTAATACTTTTACGCAAATTCAATTAACTCAATTGGTTTCAATCCCTCATAGTTACGCTACAAACGAATCCCCCCGTCACAAGATGCCCCCGCGAGGGCGTGTTTCAATCCCTCATAGTTACGCTACAAACTTTGTCCTCCCCGGCGACGGGGAGTATCTAATGATTGGTTTCAATCCCTCATAGTTACGCTACAAACTCAAGCGGGGGCGTGTATGGGTATACGACCCCTCGCGGTTTCAATCCCTCATAGTTACGCTACAAACGAGATTGATTGGTTAGTATACATCTTATCTGTTTCAGTTTCAATCCCTCATAGTTACGCTACAAACATTTGTCCTCCCCGGCGACGGGGAGTACTTATTAATCCTGTTTCAATCCCTCATAGTTACGCTACAAACGAAGTTATCAAGGATCAGTTGATTTGGAATTGTATGATTGTTTCAATCCCTCATAGTTACGCTACAAACACTTATTGATCATAAAAAAACGAGGGAGAACATACAGTTTCAATCCCTCATAGTTACGCTACAAACCCAGCCGCTACGATCAGGTTGGGTTTTATGATACGGGTTTCAATCCCTCATAGTTACGCTACAAACTGTTCCCGCGTGGTAAAAGAATACCCAACAATCTCGTTTCAATCCCTCATAGTTACGCTACAAACAGTGGAGGGGGGACTCGTTCGATTTTTCGAGTCCAAAGTTTCAATCCCTCATAGTTACGCTACAAACCTGTTAAACCTACCCTACTTGCTGAGCCAATAATTGCGTTTCAATCCCTCATAGTTACGCTACAAACAAAATTCGATGTCGCCCAAACTTTATAACCATACATGTTTCAATCCCTCATAGTTACGCTACAAACGGGGGTTCCCCGTCGCCGAACTCGATCCCAAACCCCGTTTCAATCCCTCATAGTTACGCTACAAACGTGGCGCACGAATGTGCGCCAAATGACTGGCGCTCTTGTTTCAATCCCTCATAGTTACGCTACAAACTCAACCTCGACCCGGTATGTTCGGTTTGACCGGGTCGGTTTCAATCCCTCATAGTTACGCTACAAACCATATCTACATATGTTCTCCCATATCGTTTTAAAATGTTTCAATCCCTCATAGTTACGCTACAAACCATTCACTCGCTGATCTGCGAAAAGACTTCAACGAAGTTTCAATCCCTCATAGTTACGCTACAAACGAAACGAGATCCCCCACCGGGACTCAAAAAACCGAAGTTTCAATCCCTCATAGTTACGCTACAAACGATATCCAGGGTCAGCCAATCACACGTAAATAGGCAGTTTCAATCCCTCATAGTTACGCTACAAACTCGCCCGCCCCCCATGCGGAAGCAGGGGGGCTTGTGTGTTTCAATCCCTCATAGTTACGCTACAAAC
>JANZZV010000050.1 GCA_026419195.1 Fervidobacterium sp. | reverse complement strand
CTTTGATAATTGTTTGTAGCGTAACTATGAGGGATTGAAACTCAAAGAAAATGAATTGGTTAGTTTTACAAACATTAGTTTGTAGCGTAACTATGAGGGATTGAAACATCTCCGGGAAAGGATTTTGTTTCACACTTTTAACAAGTTTGTAGCGTAACTATGAGGGATTGAAACTGTGCTTCTAATTGTGTGACGATAGTGCTATATGGGTTTGTAGCGTAACTATGAGGGATTGAAACAGCTGGTTTTTATATATTTTGTAGGCCGTATAAACGTGTTTAATGGTAATTTCCATACCTTTCCCCCCTTTCAATACACATTATAGCATTATTTATCCATGGGCGTCAAGTAAAAGCCCATGGATATTTTTGTAAATACTATGTGAATAATGTGATATGTTATAATATTCTAGGAGGTGAATAATATGACAGATAACACAATATTGCAACATACAGAGAAGTGCTTGGTTTGTAAACATGATTTAAGTGAAGAAGTTGAATATTTACGATCACAAGGTTATTCATATGAAGAGATTAGCGCGGTGTTGAAAGAAAAGTACAATATTTCGATTTCGTCGTCAGCAATAAAGCGACATTGGAGTTTTGCAAATAAATTAAAATTGCAAAAAGATTCGCTTGAGATTGACGAGGTTGATAAAAAATATAAGATAACTGAACTTGAGAAGATGGATGTAAAAACACGCATGAACTTTTTAAATGAACTTGTCTCTATTGCGTTGGCAAGATTAACTGGACTAATAGCCGAATTATCTGATCCAAAGAGATTTATGCATTTGCCAACAATGCAAAATTTGTATTCTATTGCTAAGATGTACGATGCAATGACACGATTATATATTGATACATCTAAAATTCGGTTAGAGAATGAGAAAATTAATCATGACGATTTGCTGCATCGATTAGTTGAGATAGCAACAGAGATTGGAGTAGTTGAGCCTATAGAGAAACAGATAGTGCAGGTGGAAGAGAATGCTGAAGGAACAAGTAATTGATTATTATGTGATGTTCATGAAAGATCCGATGATATTTACAAAATTTTTATACCGCTGGAAAATGTTGTCGCCCAAACAAGAAGAACTTTTGAATCTTGATGCCGAGATAAATGTTATATTAGCAGGGCGGCGATTTGGTAAATCCTCCCTAATGGCTGCAAAAATGTTTTATTACGCTTTAACCCACCGCGAAGTCAGTTGTTTGGTAGTTGCTCCTTCACTTGAACAATCGAAAATTTATTTTGATTTGTTACTTAATGCACTTGAGGGGCATCCAATGTCGCTTTTTGTTAAAAGTGTGAAACAAAATCCTTTCCCGGAGATTAATTTGATAAATGGTTCAAAATTATTATTTCGCTCGACAGCATTTAAAGGTCGATATTTGCGTGGTAAGAAGATACATTATGTGGTTGTAAGTGAAGCGGCATTTGTGGATGAGGAGGTGTTTGAGCAAGTTATAATGCCAATG
>JANZZV010000049.1 GCA_026419195.1 Fervidobacterium sp. | reverse complement strand
CGCTACAAACTCGAACGTACCGGGTTGAAGTCGAAGCGGGACTCGTGTTTCAATCCCTCATAGTTACGCTACAAACCACGCCCCCCGTCAAGCGCGGGCGGGTATGGATATAGTTTCAATCCCTCATAGTTACGCTACAAACCTATTTCTATTTCTGTGGGTAATTTTAGATTATTTTGTTTCAATCCCTCATAGTTACGCTACAAACTCAGTTTTCGAAGGAACCCCCCGACCTCCGCGAAAAGTTTCAATCCCTCATAGTTACGCTACAAACTCTTTTTTTCCCCCCTCTTGGGGGATTTCGATTATAGTTTCAATCCCTCATAGTTACGCTACAAACTTTTTGTAATTTTCTGCTGGTTCGAAGTGTTCGTAGTTTCAATCCCTCATAGTTACGCTACAAACCAAACAAGAAGAACTTTTGAATCTTGATGCCGAGAGTTTCAATCCCTCATAGTTACGCTACAAACCCGGGTCGAAACGGAAGCGGGACTCATTCGATTCTTGTTTCAATCCCTCATAGTTACGCTACAAACTTTGATTTTGCCACGTAGTGAGATAGAAAAGCAACGGTTTCAATCCCTCATAGTTACGCTACAAACCCCCCAGCCGCTACGATCAGGTTGGGTTTTACGATAGTTTCAATCCCTCATAGTTACGCTACAAACGTACTTCAAACAAACAAATCGTTTCTGCATTTGCATGTTTCAATCCCTCATAGTTACGCTACAAACCGAAAGCAGGGCTTTTTTATTCGCGCAACCAAAGCTGTTTCAATCCCTCATAGTTACGCTACAAACGGATCGTAGCGGTTGCCCCCAGCCGCTACGACCAAGGTTTCAATCCCTCATAGTTACGCTACAAACTTTTTTCGGAGGTTGGCGGCTTCCTCCGGAAGCTTCGTTTCAATCCCTCATAGTTACGCTACAAACAGAACATATCTATGTATGTTCTCCCATATCTCTTTAGTTTCAATCCCTCATAGTTACGCTACAAACAAGTCGAGGGTTTTGACGCGGCAGGTGCAAAATTAGGTTTCAATCCCTCATAGTTACGCTACAAACCCAAAAAGGGGGTCGAATACACGCCCCCCGTCAAGGTTTCAATCCCTCATAGTTACGCTACAAACCCTGCGAAAGCAGGGCTTTTTTTGTTTAAAAAAAGAGTTTCAATCCCTCATAGTTACGCTACAAACAAAGAGGGAAGAGCGCACGTCGCGCTCATCCCTCGTGTTTCAATCCCTCATAGTTACGCTACAAACGAAAGCGCATGTTGCGCTTATCCCCCGCAAAATCTTGTTTCAATCCCTCATAGTTACGCTACAAACGCGACGGGGAATACTTAATGATTGTAAAGAAATACGGTTTCAATCCCTCATAGTTACGCTACAAACAGATCTGATCAAGCTGAGTGATTTTCTCACTCGGCTGTTTCAATCCCTCATAGTTACGCTACAAACAAACAACCTCGGGTACGTGCATCCCGACCGGGTCTTTATG
>JANZZV010000048.1 GCA_026419195.1 Fervidobacterium sp. | reverse complement strand
ACGTTACAAGCTTTATACAACCAATCAAGACCTCTGTTACACCAGGGTTTCAATCCCTCATAGTTACGCTACAAACAAGAAAAGATTTATAACGAAAGGAAAAGGCGATTTGAGTTTCAATCCCTCATAGTTACGCTACAAACTGTTTTGTAATTCTCCATCAGAAAAATTATTGCATCGTTTCAATCCCTCATAGTTACGCTACAAACGGGGAACGTAATCCCCCACCGGGACTCCCAGAACCTGTTTCAATCCCTCATAGTTACGCTACAAACTCGCCAAGCTCGATCCCAAACCTATCGATCAAAATAGTTTCAATCCCTCATAGTTACGCTACAAACTACCAAACAACCTCCAGGATGGGTATTACCTCATCCGTTTCAATCCCTCATAGTTACGCTACAAACAGTGCCCCGCCGAGGGAGTCGAATATACTCCCTCGGGTTTCAATCCCTCATAGTTACGCTACAAACCGCTGAGGTCGGCAGCAACACCTCCTTTGAAACGTTGTTTCAATCCCTCATAGTTACGCTACAAACGGAGGACAAACGCCTTCCCCGACGCGGGTTTGTATAGTTTCAATCCCTCATAGTTACGCTACAAACCCGGGTCGAGGTTCGGGAGGGGTTCTTGAGATTCTTGTTTCAATCCCTCATAGTTACGCTACAAACAGGGATAAGCGCGACATGCGCTTTTCCCTCGCACAGGTTTCAATCCCTCATAGTTACGCTACAAACTACTCCCTCGGTGAAACAAAGTCGGAAGTGGGTATAGTTTCAATCCCTCATAGTTACGCTACAAACCCCCGCGGGATTTTTTCGGAGGTCGGGGGATTTCTCGTTTCAATCCCTCATAGTTACGCTACAAACAGTGCCCCCGCGAGGGCGTTGAATACACGCCCTATGGTTTCAATCCCTCATAGTTACGCTACAAACGGATTTTCAAGGAGATTGGGGGGTTCCTTCGAAAAAGTTTCAATCCCTCATAGTTACGCTACAAACTTTCATTCCCCCTTTGTATGCCCGTCGATCATATTTGTTTCAATCCCTCATAGTTACGCTACAAACTGTTATCACGTTTTATGTTACAATACAAGCATATTTTGTTTCAATCCCTCATAGTTACGCTACAAACGTATACAAACCCGTGTCGGGGAGATTCATTCTCCCGTTTCAATCCCTCATAGTTACGCTACAAACTCAAGACCCGGTCGGACTGCACGTACCGGGTCGAAACGTTTCAATCCCTCATAGTTACGCTACAAACCCGTGAGAAATCGCAAAAAGGGGCGGGGATATAATGGTTTCAATCCCTCATAGTTACGCTACAAACCCGGCGACGGGGAGTATCTGTTGGTTATAAGAAGGTAGTTTCAATCCCTCATAGTTACGCTACAAACAGAGTGGTGCTGAGAAGCTCACTCAATTATTTAATCGTTTCAATCCCTCATAGTTACGCTACAAACTGTTCCCGCGCAACGGGAAGATACCTCCCCTCCAGGAGTTTCAATCC
>JANZZV010000047.1 GCA_026419195.1 Fervidobacterium sp. | reverse complement strand
CGCTACAAACCATAGAGGATGAATGCAGTTTCGAGATTGAAGCGTTGTTTCAATCCCTCATAGTTACGCTACAAACAACGGAAAAGATTTACAATGAGAAAAAAGAGATGTTGTTTCAATCCCTCATAGTTACGCTACAAACGGAGGAGGGAAAGTATGGAAAAGGTTGAAAAGATTTAGTTTCAATCCCTCATAGTTACGCTACAAACTTCTTGCACTTCGAAAAATCTCTCCAACAATCTCAAGTTTCAATCCCTCATAGTTACGCTACAAACTGAATTAAGAAAAAATATAAAACACCCGAAATCGTGGTTTCAATCCCTCATAGTTACGCTACAAACGGGGATTCCCGTCGCCAAGCTCGACCCCAAACCTGTGTTTCAATCCCTCATAGTTACGCTACAAACTTGGCAAGATTAACTGGATTAATAGCCGAATTATCGTTTCAATCCCTCATAGTTACGCTACAAACTATGGAAAGAATTTTTGATGAAAGGAAAAGAAGATTGTTTCAATCCCTCATAGTTACGCTACAAACCCGGGTCGAGGTTGAGGGGGGGTTCCTCCGTTTCTTGTTTCAATCCCTCATAGTTACGCTACAAACGGCGCGCAAAACGGAGGAAGGCGGGGGGAATTGAGTTGTTTCAATCCCTCATAGTTACGCTACAAACGCGGTTCTATGTGTTTTTGAATTGATAGTGTTGGGGTTTCAATCCCTCATAGTTACGCTACAAACAAGATCTGCTCAAGCTGAGTGATTTTCTCACTCAGCTGTTTCAATCCCTCATAGTTACGCTACAAACAAAAGATTCGAGAAGTATATCACGACCCGGTCCAATGTTTCAATCCCTCATAGTTACGCTACAAACTTCCCATCCCCACCGTGGACAGCGTGGGGGTGGATTGTTTCAATCCCTCATAGTTACGCTACAAACGGTTTTCGACAATCAGTCAGGCGAAACTAAATTAGGGTTTCAATCCCTCATAGTTACGCTACAAACACTTCGACCCGGTACACACGGTTCGACCGGGTCTTAAGTTTCAATCCCTCATAGTTACGCTACAAACGATGAGTTGGTTGAGTTTTTCGACGACGTTGTCTTCGTTTCAATCCCTCATAGTTACGCTACAAACGAAGGTATGGGAAAACATGTGTGGACATGTTCTCCCGTTTCAATCCCTCATAGTTACGCTACAAACTTTCTGCGGCTGCCTGCGGGCAGCGCTCAGTTTAGGTTTCAATCCCTCATAGTTACGCTACAAACGGGAAAAGATTCATTCTCCCCGGCGACGGGGAGTATTGTTTCAATCCCTCATAGTTACGCTACAAACGAAAAGGTTTATGACGAAAGAAGAAAGAGATTTGTGTTTCAATCCCTCATAGTTACGCTACAAACAAAATATGCTTGTATTGTAACACAAAACGTGATAACAGTTTCAATCCCTCATAGTTACGCTACAAACTCGAACGTACCGGGTTGAAGTCGAAGCGGGACTCGTGTTTCAATCCCTCATAGTTACGCTACAAACC
>JANZZV010000046.1 GCA_026419195.1 Fervidobacterium sp. | reverse complement strand
CTACAAACCCGGGTCGAAGTGGAGCCGGGGCTCATTCGATTTTAGTTTCAATCCCTCATAGTTACGCTACAAACATCTAATGATAGTGAAACGGTACGGGAGAACATGCGGTTTCAATCCCTCATAGTTACGCTACAAACGGGGAAGAAGGAGGGGAAAGTATGATGAGAAGTATTAGTTTCAATCCCTCATAGTTACGCTACAAACAACGTTGGGCGCGGGACAATTATGTTCCCGCGCAAGTTTCAATCCCTCATAGTTACGCTACAAACGTTGAATACACGCCCCCCGTAAAGCGGGGGCGAGTGGTTTCAATCCCTCATAGTTACGCTACAAACAAAGACCCGAAATCGTGCGAAAAATTGCAAAAAAAGGTTTCAATCCCTCATAGTTACGCTACAAACGCACGAGGGGTCATATACCGCCCCGTGCCGGGAGTTTCAATCCCTCATAGTTACGCTACAAACTGGGGATGGGGGGTCCCATCCCCGCCGTAGATAGCGGTTTCAATCCCTCATAGTTACGCTACAAACTCGAAAATCCCCCCAAAAAAAGAGGGGGGGGGAGAAGTTTCAATCCCTCATAGTTACGCTACAAACGAGTAGTATGGTAAGAAGTATTATTGATATCAAGCGGTTTCAATCCCTCATAGTTACGCTACAAACTGATTACTATTTGTGTATTTTTGCCATTTATCACATGTTTCAATCCCTCATAGTTACGCTACAAACGTGGGGTTTTACCAAATTTTGCGGCATATCTGCGTTTCAATCCCTCATAGTTACGCTACAAACGGAGGGGCGGAGCTACATAAAGATTATATTAAGATAGTTTCAATCCCTCATAGTTACGCTACAAACCAAGAAGTGTACGGGGAAGAGATTGATAAATGGTTGGTTTCAATCCCTCATAGTTACGCTACAAACTTGGGGGATTTCATTCCCCCTCTCCCTCCCCCTGGAGTTTCAATCCCTCATAGTTACGCTACAAACTCGCCGAGCTTGATCCCAAACCCGTCGATCAGCACGGTTTCAATCCCTCATAGTTACGCTACAAACACGAATTTCTTTCTTTTTTCATCAAAAATCCTCTCCAGTTTCAATCCCTCATAGTTACGCTACAAACGACATTTGTCCTCCCCGGCGACGGGGAGTATTTGTGTTTCAATCCCTCATAGTTACGCTACAAACGGAATGAAATTCCCCACCGGGACTCGAAGAACCTCAGTTTCAATCCCTCATAGTTACGCTACAAACGCTTCTTCAAACTCAATTCCCCCCGCCTCGCTCAATGTTTCAATCCCTCATAGTTACGCTACAAACTCGTGCGCCAATGGCGCCTTGTTGAGGCGGCCATGGGTTTCAATCCCTCATAGTTACGCTACAAACCCAAATGGGGGATCACGTTCCCCCTCCCCCTCCCCGTGTTTCAATCCCTCATAGTTACGCTACAAACCTACGATCCTGATGCCCTCCGTGGGGGTGGTAAACTCGTTTCAATCCCTCATAGTTACGCTACAAACTTTAATTCCC
>JANZZV010000045.1 GCA_026419195.1 Fervidobacterium sp. | reverse complement strand
GGATTGAAACTATTAGCAGGGCGGCGATTTGGTAAATCCTCCCTAAGTTTGTAGCGTAACTATGAGGGATTGAAACCAATCATTAGATACTCCCCGTCGGGGAGGACAAACGGTTTGTAGCGTAACTATGAGGGATTGAAACCGATGAGATCGAAGCCATCAAAGAATATTACTCCTGGTTTGTAGCGTAACTATGAGGGATTGAAACTAGCAAGTGCTAACCACCTTCACACTCGTATAACTCGTTTGTAGCGTAACTATGAGGGATTGAAACATCTCTGAGAAAATCCTGCGAGGGATAAGCGCAACAGTTTGTAGCGTAACTATGAGGGATTGAAACTTGCGCGGGAACATAATTGTCCCGCGCTTGATGTCAAGTTTGTAGCGTAACTATGAGGGATTGAAACTAAGATGTCCGCGCACGGGGGTCGAATACACCCCCTAGTTTGTAGCGTAACTATGAGGGATTGAAACTTTAAAAAGTTCATGCGTGTTTTTACATCCATCTTCGTTTGTAGCGTAACTATGAGGGATTGAAACAAAGGTATGGGAGAACATGTGTGGACATGTTCTCCCGTTTGTAGCGTAACTATGAGGGATTGAAACTCTTCTTCTTCCCAAAATATATTGTGCATCAACACAGTTTGTAGCGTAACTATGAGGGATTGAAACAAACTAAAAGCAACCCACGTGAGGTGCTTAAAACACGTTTGTAGCGTAACTATGAGGGATTGAAACCACATGTCCCCGCTTGACATAGGGGACGTATTCAACGTTTGTAGCGTAACTATGAGGGATTGAAACTATTTTTTTCTTAATTCATAATTTTGTAACATAATCGTTTGTAGCGTAACTATGAGGGATTGAAACGTGTAGTATAGTGCTTCGAAGTATTTGCCGTTCCACAAGTTTGTAGCGTAACTATGAGGGATTGAAACAGGGCGCCGATAGTGTGGCGCACATTCGTGCGCCAAGTTTGTAGCGTAACTATGAGGGATTGAAACCCGTATCAAAGAAAGCTATTTGGTCGTAGCGGCTGGTTTGTAGCGTAACTATGAGGGATTGAAACTCACCAGCAGTTACTTTTTTCGCTGCGACATTAACTGTTTGTAGCGTAACTATGAGGGATTGAAACAATCGAAGTGGGCGGATATATTATGCTACCACGCATGTTTGTAGCGTAACTATGAGGGATTGAAACTTATTTTTCGGAGGAACCCTCCGACCTCCTCGAAAAGTTTGTAGCGTAACTATGAGGGATTGAAACTCAATTGCACAATTATTTCATTGCGCACTGCCAAAAGGTTTGTAGCGTAACTATGAGGGATTGAAACCCGAGGGGGTGTATTCGACCCCCTCGGCGGGGCACTTGTTTGTAGCGTAACTATGAGGGATTGAAACGCGGGGCACTTGGCGACGGGTGGGTTCCCGTCACCAGTTTGTAGCGTAACTATGAGGGATTGAAACCTTCAACCTCGACCCGGTATACACAATTGGACCGGGGTTTGTAGCGTAACTATGAGGGATTGAAACCTCTTGTATAAACTTGGTTTACCTTCCCTGCGACCCGAGTTTGTAGC
>JANZZV010000044.1 GCA_026419195.1 Fervidobacterium sp. | reverse complement strand
TATCGGAGGGGATGTATTCTCTTTTTCTCGGTAGACGATTAATTATAACTCGGCCTTTCGACACAAAACCGAGTGAACCAAAATCAAGGCTTTTGAATGACTCGATTTCATCAGAATAAATTTTTGAAACTTCACTTGCTGCATTAATTTCACCATTCATGCAAACAAGTACACCTAAATCTTTACAATTTTCACTAATTGCAACTGTTATTGAATCAATTAAATTTTTTTCACCATCCCAATCAGGTTCTGAAGAATTTTTCATCGAACCAGTTAATACAACTGGTTTAGGTGAGTTTATCGTTAAATCTAATAAGTACGCAGTTTCTTCGAGTGTGTCAGTTCCATGTGTAATCACAACGCCAACTATTTCATCTCTAAGGAGATACTGTTTTACAATATTTTTGAGTTGCATCATTAAATCTAAGGTCATGTGAGGTCCTGGATATTTACCAAAATCGTAAATCTCGATTTCTGCAATGTCTTGAAGTGCTGGAACGAGTTCAATTAATTCATTACCACTCAAGTAAGGAACTGCTCCACCAGTGGACTCATCAATTCGCATTGAAATAGTTCCACCAGTAAAAATTAATGCAACTTTTGGTTTAGACATTTTGACCTCAAATTTAATTTTTTAACTGTTCGTGAGTTACCATGAATGGAAATGCTAACCAAAGAAATCATCATGAATGATGGTAATTGAAAAGTTAATTCATGATTTTTTTGAATTACGATATTCTTCAAGTTTTTCCTTCAAAATTTTATTAACAAGGTTTGGATTAGCTTTGCCTTTTGTTTCTTTCATTACTTGGCCAACAAAATGAGCAAAAACTTTTTCTTTGCCTTCGAGATATTGTTGGATTTGTTTTTGATTTGCGTCTAAGACTTTATCAATAATCTCTTTCAGAAGATTTTCATCAGTTATTTGAACAAGATTTTTTGTTCTAATTATTTCGGAAGGAGGTTGAGGATTAGAAATCATTTCGGCAAAAACATCTTTTGCAATTTTTCCACTTATAGTTTGATTATTTATCAAATTAATTAACTCGCCGAGCCATTGAGGTTTAATTGAAAAATTGTTGATAGAAATTTTTTCATCATTAAGGATTTTAAGAATCTCTGTCATGAACCAATTACTGATAGCTTTATAATCATTTGTAAACTTTGCAGTTTCTTCGAAGTAATCTGCGTATTCTTTCTCTGTGGTTAAAATATCAATGTCGTAATCTGGTAGGTTGTATTGAATTTTAATTCTTTCTTTTCTTTTAGATGGAAGTTCAGGTAAATCAATTCTTATTTTATCTATAAACTCATCACTAATTTCGAGTTGAGGTAAATCTGGTTCTGGGAAATAACGGTAGTCATGACTTTCTTCTTTCGAGCGCATTGGTTCAATCATTTGTTTATCCGCATTCCACAACAAAGTTTGTTGAATTACTTCACCACCATTTGAGATGATATCAATTTGTCTTTCTATTTCAAATCGCAGCGCATCCATCACATTTTTAATCGAGTTCATGTTTTTAACTTCTGTCTTTGTACCGAATAAATTTGAACCAACTTCTCTAATTGAAATATTTGCATCGCAACGTAGCCTTCCTTCTTCCATATTACC
>JANZZV010000043.1 GCA_026419195.1 Fervidobacterium sp. | reverse complement strand
GGATTGAAACAGATCGTAGCGGTTGCCCCCAGCCGCTACGATCAAAGTTTGTAGCGTAACTATGAGGGATTGAAACGGATGAAATAATATCCATCCTGGAGGAGGGGGATCTGTTTGTAGCGTAACTATGAGGGATTGAAACATAACACTTCCTACCATAATTTCCCTCCTCCTCTTCGTTTGTAGCGTAACTATGAGGGATTGAAACCACATGTCCTCCCATACCTTTTGATGATTAACAAGTGTTTGTAGCGTAACTATGAGGGATTGAAACCTAGACTAAGCGCTGCCCCGCAGGCAGCCGCAGAAACGTTTGTAGCGTAACTATGAGGGATTGAAACCAGTGGGGACGGGCCCCCCCATCCCCACTATAGCTGGTTTGTAGCGTAACTATGAGGGATTGAAACCAGATAGAATTTTCAAACCTTCTTCTTTTTTCGTTAGTTTGTAGCGTAACTATGAGGGATTGAAACTCGACCAAAATATGATCGATGGGCATGGGGAGGGGGAAGTTTGTAGCGTAACTATGAGGGATTGAAACAACTTCTTCCCCGGCGCGGGGCGGTATATGACCCCTGTTTGTAGCGTAACTATGAGGGATTGAAACTGTGCTGATCGACGGGTTCAAAATCGAGCTTGGGGAGTTTGTAGCGTAACTATGAGGGATTGAAACGTGAAACAAAGTCGGAAGTGGGTATATGACCCCTCGCGTTTGTAGCGTAACTATGAGGGATTGAAACCCATGGCTGCCTCAACAAGGCGCCATTGGCGCACGGTTTGTAGCGTAACTATGAGGGATTGAAACGTTTCACCTAATTCAGTTTCGTCTGGCCGAACACACGTTTGTAGCGTAACTATGAGGGATTGAAACGTACGTTCGGTTTGACCGGGTCTTTACATAATCCTCGTTTGTAGCGTAACTATGAGGGATTGAAACCGAATTTTTTCTTCCTTTCATCATATATCCTTTCCGTTTGTAGCGTAACTATGAGGGATTGAAACTTTTCTTTCGTTGTAAATTTTTTCCATACTTCTCCCGTTTGTAGCGTAACTATGAGGGATTGAAACCCCCTTTTTTTGCGATTTTCTCACGGCTTCGGGTGTTTGTTTGTAGCGTAACTATGAGGGATTGAAACTAATTTTGTAACATAATCTCAAACAACAATTCTCCAAGTTTGTAGCGTAACTATGAGGGATTGAAACTAAATCTTTCGAAACGTCCTTTTTTTTCATCAAAAAGTTTGTAGCGTAACTATGAGGGATTGAAACAGAGGGGGGAAAAGAGGAGGGAGAAGGTATGGCAACGTTTGTAGCGTAACTATGAGGGATTGAAACTATACCGCCCTGTGTCGGGGAGAACATTTATTCTCCCGTTTGTAGCGTAACTATGAGGGATTGAAACGGGGATGAGCGCGACGTGCGCTTTCCCCTCTTTCAGTTTGTAGCGTAACTATGAGGGATTGAAACATCTAAATGGGGGATTTCATTCCCCCTACCCCTGCGTTTGTAGCGTAACTATGAGGGATTGAAACGGGTCAAACTCGGTGACGGGAACCCCCCCGTCACAAGAGTTTGTAGCGTAACTATGAGGGATTGAAACCTCTTGTATAAACTTGGTTTACCTTCCCTGCGACCCGAGTTTGTAGC
>JANZZV010000042.1 GCA_026419195.1 Fervidobacterium sp. | reverse complement strand
ATTGCGTACTGTCAATGGTCGGCTTGTTGGTGTGGGGTATGGATTTGCCAGTAGTTTTGAAAAAAATCATTGGCGATCCAATCCACTAGGAAATGCCAATACGATATTAAAGATAGCGAAGAAACGCAGCCATGTTGATGCGGTATTGACTGGTTTAGGTGCAAGCAATGTATTTACTCAAGACATTGAAGATTATGAAGCCAGTCAACTTGAAGAACCCATAGAACCTTCTGATGGGCAATTCAAGCTATTAGCCACACTCATCAGCAGATATGCCGCAAAATTTGGTAAAACCCCACCGGCGGCAGAAGAAGCATTAGAAAGAATAATTGGGAAGAAAATAAAAGATTTAAGCAAAAACGAAATGCATTTGTTAATTACATTTATGTCTGTTGTACGCTTAGACAATGCAAAAGAAGTATTTGAATTTATTCTTTCTAAAATACACAACAACAACAGCTTTTGGAATGTTTTAAAAGAAAATAGCAATTTAATTGAGCAATTAGTTCAAAAACGAATAATTTTCGATGAATTTAAGAAAAGATTCAAATAATTTTGTAAAAACAAGGAGGAGGGGGATTATGAAATTTACAAAAGCATTTAAAGATGATTACACCTTTATAGATTTTCATCTTAATGAAACGGAAAAGATTATAACAACGTATCGAAGGAAATGGCTTTGGGACATTGCAGATGCATTAGCAACGCATTTTTTACCCACTATATCTAAATCAAGTGATGTGACCTGCACGGCTGAATTGCGTGCAGGTCACTTGGTATTCCGATGGGGGGAAGTCACAAGAAGTTACAAACAAGGATACTATGATTTTCTTGCTTGGTATGATTGGCAAATTTTAGCTTATGATCAACTACGAGCCAAAACAAGGTTAAATCCCAGCTGTGTAGTTATAGACGACTCGCCATTCTTCCCACCACTGGAAGAATTGATGAGACAAAACAATCTTGATGAAATTGATTTAAGAAAAAAATTACGTATAAGCGAACAAACGTTGGAAAAATTGCTACATTTGCAAATTCCGATCTCCAATGACCTACTTGGGAGGATGATCAAGGCGTTTGGTGGTTTCAATCCCTCATAGTTACGCTACAAACATTATGTTCCCGCGTCGAATACCCAAAAACCTCCAAGAGTTTCAATCCCTCATAGTTACGCTACAAACGTGCCGGGGAGAGGGAAACAATTTATTCTCCCCGGGTTTCAATCCCTCATAGTTACGCTACAAACTCAACCAACCAACTTGGCTCAAACGATTCCATTTTGGTTTCAATCCCTCATAGTTACGCTACAAACACAATAAATCCTGTTAATGAGATTTCGAATACAACATGTTTCAATCCCTCATAGTTACGCTACAAACGTTTGGTAAGCTTGTTGATGAGCTTGTCAAGTATACGTTTCAATCCCTCATAGTTACGCTACAAACACGAGTGCCGAGATTTCCTCGGACACTCGGAAACTGCGTTTCAATCCCTCATAGTTACGCTACAAACAAACTACGAGAAAGTACGAATATCTTCACGAAACTAGTTTCAATCCCTCATAGTTACGCTACAAACCGAACGGCGTCAAAGAGAATGTTCTCTATGCCGATGTTTCAATCCCTCATAGTTACGCTACAAACTAAGCCTGGCAGCATTGTCGTGCGGAC
>JANZZV010000041.1 GCA_026419195.1 Fervidobacterium sp. | reverse complement strand
ACGCTACAAACTAATGAAACGGAAAAGATTATAACAACGTATCGAAAGTTTCAATCCCTCATAGTTACGCTACAAACATGGGTAGAGTCCAACATATACTCAATCCATACGTAGTTTCAATCCCTCATAGTTACGCTACAAACTTTTGATAATCTTCAAAACAATTACATTGTTGAAAGGTTTCAATCCCTCATAGTTACGCTACAAACACTCAATATCTATTAAAAAACACTTTAAAGGATTATGGTTTCAATCCCTCATAGTTACGCTACAAACGTGATAATTCTGCCATAACTTTCGCATTCCCAACCTGGTTTCAATCCCTCATAGTTACGCTACAAACTGCATTTGCCAACAATGCAAAATTTGTATTCTATTGCGTTTCAATCCCTCATAGTTACGCTACAAACCAACCAAATTGAAAAATTGCTCTATCTGTACCTTTAGTTTCAATCCCTCATAGTTACGCTACAAACCTGTAAGAAACACATTATATCTTAAATCACAATTTTAGTTTCAATCCCTCATAGTTACGCTACAAACAGTAAGGAGATGAAATTTATGTATACCTTTGTCTCTTAGTTTCAATCCCTCATAGTTACGCTACAAACTATATGAGTGTAAAACTTACTCGTGTAGTTAAAAAGTTTCAATCCCTCATAGTTACGCTACAAACATTAATTATTTTAGGTGGCAATTGATTTTGTGTATTTGGTTTCAATCCCTCATAGTTACGCTACAAACTCTTGATTAATTGTTCGAATTTCCTTTTCCTTTCGTGTTTCAATCCCTCATAGTTACGCTACAAACTTGAATAGCAGTAGCTATTGTAACTGAAGTAAAAAGGTTTCAATCCCTCATAGTTACGCTACAAACTGCGCTTATCCCTCGCAAAATCTTCGCGGAGGTCGGGTTTCAATCCCTCATAGTTACGCTACAAACGGGGGGTTCCCGTCGCCAAGTTCAATTTTGAACCCGGTTTCAATCCCTCATAGTTACGCTACAAACACACGCCCCCTGTTAAGCGCGGGCGGGTATGGGTGTAGTTTCAATCCCTCATAGTTACGCTACAAACTTACGAGCCCCTCCTGAACCTCAACCCGGTACGTCGTTTCAATCCCTCATAGTTACGCTACAAACTCGGTGACGGGAACCCCCCCGTCGTCGAGTGTCCTGCGTTTCAATCCCTCATAGTTACGCTACAAACGGTAGCGCGTGTCGCGCTCATCCCCCGTCAAATCTTGTTTCAATCCCTCATAGTTACGCTACAAACGTAGTGCTGATTTAACTCCAGCAGCTGATGCAAAAGTTTCAATCCCTCATAGTTACGCTACAAACTCACCGAGGTCGATTTTGAACCCGTCGATCAGAATAGTTTCAATCCCTCATAGTTACGCTACAAACGAAGGGGGAAAGAGGAGGAGGGAAAGGTATGGAGAAGTTTCAATCCCTCATAGTTACGCTACAAACAGGTAGTTGCGTAATAAAATCTTCCAAATTTACAGGGTTTCAATCCCTCATAGTTACGCTACAAACCATTGTTGGCAAATGCATAAATCTCTTTGGATCAGAGTTTCAATCCCTCATAGTTACGCTACAAACGGTTGAAGCGGGATTCCTGAGGTTTTGGGAGTCCCGCGTTTCAATCCCTCATAGTTACGCTACAAACTTAGCTGTGGGAACGAATATATCAACATCTTACCAGGTTTCAATCCC
>JANZZV010000040.1 GCA_026419195.1 Fervidobacterium sp. | reverse complement strand
AATCCCTCATAGTTACGCTACAAACTTGCGGTATAAATACAACCGCATTTGGGTTGACGGCGTTTCAATCCCTCATAGTTACGCTACAAACGAGGATTATGTAAAGACCCGGTCGAACCGTGTATACGTTTCAATCCCTCATAGTTACGCTACAAACATTACATCTGGGGAGCGGAAGTCCGCTCCCAGGTAAGTTTCAATCCCTCATAGTTACGCTACAAACGGGGTTCCCCGTCCCCGAGTTTAACCCCAAACCCATGTTTCAATCCCTCATAGTTACGCTACAAACGCAATTTCCGGAGAAATCCCCCAATCTCCTTGAAAAGTTTCAATCCCTCATAGTTACGCTACAAACTTCAAGGAGGAATTGAACGAACTGCTAACATACACGGTTTCAATCCCTCATAGTTACGCTACAAACGAAAGCGCACGTCGCGCTTATCCCTCGCCGAATCTTGTTTCAATCCCTCATAGTTACGCTACAAACAAGTCTTTTCGCAGATCAGCGAGTGAATGTACATAGTTTCAATCCCTCATAGTTACGCTACAAACCGGGGGGCGTGTATTCGCTCCCCGTGCGCGGGCACTGTTTCAATCCCTCATAGTTACGCTACAAACCCGGTACGTTCTATGCGACCGGGTCGTGATGAACTGTTTCAATCCCTCATAGTTACGCTACAAACGGGAAGACGTTTGTCCTCCCCGACGGGGAGTATTTACGTTTCAATCCCTCATAGTTACGCTACAAACAGGTTGAAGCGGGACTCGTTCGGTTCTTCGAGTCCCGCGTTTCAATCCCTCATAGTTACGCTACAAACGCGGTGCGAAAGCACCGCTTTGTGATTTTTTTCACAGTTTCAATCCCTCATAGTTACGCTACAAACTTGCCAAGGGGCGCGCAGGGCGCCCACAAAAAACACAGTTTCAATCCCTCATAGTTACGCTACAAACTATGTTACGATTCAAGCATATTTTCGGAGAAATGTGTTTCAATCCCTCATAGTTACGCTACAAACATACGACCCCGCACGAGGGGTCGTATACAAGCCCGCGCGTTTCAATCCCTCATAGTTACGCTACAAACTCGCCGAGATCGATTTTGAACCCGTCGATCAAGATAGTTTCAATCCCTCATAGTTACGCTACAAACCGTGCTGTTCCAGGGGTTTGGGGTTTCGCTTGGTGAGTTTCAATCCCTCATAGTTACGCTACAAACGGAGGGAGAGGGGGAATGAAATCCCCCACCGGGACTCAGTTTCAATCCCTCATAGTTACGCTACAAACCGAGGGATGAGCGCGACGTGCGCTCTTCCCTCGCGGGTTTCAATCCCTCATAGTTACGCTACAAACCGGTACGTGCGGTTCGACCGGGTCGTAATAAATTTGTTTCAATCCCTCATAGTTACGCTACAAACGTTTATCTGACCTAGAAGGTTTCAATCTGGCATCATGTTTCAATCCCTCATAGTTACGCTACAAACGAGGATTCCCGTCCCCAAGCGTGATCTCGAACCCATGTTTCAATCCCTCATAGTTACGCTACAAACTATTTGTTTCCTCTGTGCGTGGGTTGGAATTAACAGGTTTCAATCCCTCATAGTTACGCTACAAACTTGATGAACTTTTCGAATCTTTTTTTCTTTTCACAAGTTTCAATCCCTCATAGTTACGCTACAAACCATAGAGGATGAATGCAGTTTCGAGATTGAAGCGTTGTTTCAATCC
>JANZZV010000039.1 GCA_026419195.1 Fervidobacterium sp. | reverse complement strand
CCCTCCTTTGTTCGGGAAACTGACTCTATTCATTCACTGAATGAATATTACCATATATATTATCGGAAGTCAAACAAGAAATTTTTATACTTTCGTAACATACAATGCTAATGATAGATGTTATAATGAATTTGTGCACAAAAGATAAAACCATAATTTTCGTCTAAAATATTGAGAAAGCAAAGGGAGGAACCGAGAATGAAAAAGGTTGCATTTTTTCTATTTCTTTTTATACTTTTTGCCATTGCCTTTTCAAATGTAGTGAGGGTTGGAGATACCATTGTAATTGAAGTTTTTGGAGAACCAAATTTTACTAAAACATTAACTGTCTCAACCCAAGGTACGATATCTTATCCATATGCTGGAACTGTCAAAGTTGCTGGCTTAACAGTTGAACAAATAAAATCTATCATAGAGCAGACTGTTAGAAGGTTTGTTAAGGAGCCAATTGTTACCGTCTACATTGCAAAACAAGCACCACTTTACATCTATCTCCAAGGTGCTATAAATAGAGTAGTTGATGTAACGTATATACCAAATCTTACTTTGACTAAGCTTTTCTCTATCTTAGGGTTTAGTGTAAACTCAGAAATTGATTTCTCTAGAGTTACTATAATTCGCCCAGGAAAGTCAACAACTTACAATCTCCTTCCCTTTTTCTATGGAGATTACATAAAGGACGATCCAATTTTATCTGAAGGTGACATAGTTTATCTTCCACCACTCACAAGTGACATGAAAGTGCAAGTAAGTGGTGCTTATACACTTATCACACCGTTCGAACCAGGACTAACCTTAAGAAGTCTTTTATTAAAATTGGGGCCACTAAACAAAGAAAACGCACAGTTAGAAAATGCTATTCTTGTTATTGATAATAAAGCAATGTATGTAAATCTTGAAGATGTCATCTATGGAAAATCAAACTATGATATCAAACCTGGTGCAACAATTTACATTCCAAAGCGTGAAGAAAGATACGTTTACATTTTGGGGTATATTCCAAATCCTGGTGTTCATTCATTCGCTATGAATGAAGAGATGACACTTTCTTTGGCAATTGTTAAGGCTGGGGGAATAACAAAAGATAACGAAAAGTGGATTGAAAAAATTGTTATTACAACACCTGACGGAAAATCAAAAGAATATACTAAAGAAATACTTCAAAAAGGGAATGAATTAAAATTGGTATCCGGGAGTGCTATTGAAATAAAGAAATACGCAGAATTCAGAGTTTATCTGACAGGGGATTTACAAACAGGTGTAATAACTTTTGAGCCAGATGAACCAAGAACACTTGCAGGATTGTTGACAAAGATAGGTGGGATAAAAACAGATCAATTTAAGTGGATAGAGAGCATAAAGGTAAATGGAAATGTGGTTGATAAAACAAAACTCGAATCGTATACATTAAAAGACAAAGATGTAGTAGAGATAAAAAAATATCCAGAATTCAAAGTGTACATAAGTGGAGATTTTGTGATGCAAAGTCAGGTTGTATTCGAACCAGATGAACCAAAGACGTTGCAACAACTGTTTGTAAAAATAGGAGGACTAAAAACAGATCAATTCAAATGGATAGAGAGCATAAAGATAAATGGAAATGTGGTTGATAAAACAAAACTTGAATCGTATACATTAAAAGACAAAGATGTGGTGGAAATAAAGAGATACGCAGAATTCAGAGTTTATCTGACAGGGGATTTACAAACAGGTGTAATAACTTTTGAGCCAGATGAACCAAGAA
>JANZZV010000038.1 GCA_026419195.1 Fervidobacterium sp. | reverse complement strand
CGTCAGATGTGTATAAGAGACAGCTACAAGCTTGTCCAGAAATTAGGTTTGTAGCGTAACTATGAGGGATTGAAACGAATTCCACGAGAAAGCCAAGCTAATCCAGAAGAGTTTGTAGCGTAACTATGAGGGATTGAAACGATAAATATGCATCGAATATTCATTCCCGATGGGCGGTTTGTAGCGTAACTATGAGGGATTGAAACTTAAATTTCCTATGTTGTACCTTGTCAGGATTTTTGTTTGTAGCGTAACTATGAGGGATTGAAACCCTTTTTAATAGCCGTTTTTGGGATAGAATAAGTGCGTTTGTAGCGTAACTATGAGGGATTGAAACCCAATTGTATATTACTCATTCCACCCTTCCATCCAGGTTTGTAGCGTAACTATGAGGGATTGAAACAGAGTTTTTTAGTTTGTGGTATAATGGGCTTGTCAAGTTTGTAGCGTAACTATGAGGGATTGAAACTATCTGTTGGATTGGGTGGTGGTGACGGCTCCGAAAGTTTGTAGCGTAACTATGAGGGATTGAAACATTGCCAAAAAATCAGGTTGCAAATGGGCGCAATCGTTTGTAGCGTAACTATGAGGGATTGAAACCTGTACAGGATTGCAAGTACGCTTTTCGCTTGATGGAGTTTGTAGCGTAACTATGAGGGATTGAAACTATTCCGTTTCCGCTCTTTCATACCTAAGTTCAATTGTTTGTAGCGTAACTATGAGGGATTGAAACTCGAAAGGGTAGGCGAACATTGTTTAAGCTGTCCATGTTTGTAGCGTAACTATGAGGGATTGAAACCTATTTTCTTTTAAAACATTCCAAAAGCTGTTGTTGGTTTGTAGCGTAACTATGAGGGATTGAAACACACATGGGAAACATACACGCAACCTCTCACCATATGTTTGTAGCGTAACTATGAGGGATTGAAACGGAGCTTCCGGAGGAAGCCCCCGATCTCTAAGAAAAGTTTGTAGCGTAACTATGAGGGATTGAAACTTCGTTTCTTCGAGTCCCGGTGGGGGATCACGTTCCGTTTGTAGCGTAACTATGAGGGATTGAAACCTTTCTCGCTCACGCAGATTGTTTAAAGCCTTTTCCATGTTTGTAGCGTAACTATGAGGGATTGAAACTATTGACGGTCAACCATTTCTTGCAACTCAATTTCCGTTTGTAGCGTAACTATGAGGGATTGAAACAATTTGTTAATGAATAAACACGCTTATTGTTATTCAGTTTGTAGCGTAACTATGAGGGATTGAAACTTCTTTTTTGGGGGTGTTTTCCCCCTAATAAGATCTGTTTGTAGCGTAACTATGAGGGATTGAAACTTGAGTTGGAAGATTTGGATTTTCTAGCCTTCCCACAAGTTTGTAGCGTAACTATGAGGGATTGAAACATTTTTTGGCTGAAGTGATTGTGAAGTGGAGCGAAAAGTTTGTAGCGTAACTATGAGGGATTGAAACCCGTTTTGTTAGAAGCAAATAAACCCATCAGTTAATGTTTGTAGCGTAACTATGAGGGATTGAAACCCTTGCGGTTGCGGTCCAGAATGGGCTCGATGATGCCGGTTTGTAGCGTAACTATGAGGGATTGAAACAGTTTTTTTTGGAGGCGCCCTGCGCGCCCCGTGGCAAGTTTGTAGCGTAACTATGAGGGATTGAAACTTCCTCCAACAATTTTCGGAGGAATCCTCCGATCTCGTTTGTAGCGTAACTATGAGGGATTGAAACAGTGCCCCGCCGAGGGGGGCGTTGAATACACGCCCTGTTTGTA
>JANZZV010000037.1 GCA_026419195.1 Fervidobacterium sp. | reverse complement strand
CGCTACAAACCATAGAGGATGAATGCAGTTTCGAGATTGAAGCGTTGTTTCAATCCCTCATAGTTACGCTACAAACATTATGTTTGGGGAGCGGAAGTCCGCTCCCAGGTAAGTTTCAATCCCTCATAGTTACGCTACAAACCGTCGCGCTCATCCCTCGTCAAATTTTCTCAGAGATGTTTCAATCCCTCATAGTTACGCTACAAACTAAAGACCCGGTCGGGATGCACGTACCGGGTCGAAGGTTTCAATCCCTCATAGTTACGCTACAAACGAAAAAAGGAGGGGAAATTATGGTGAGAAGTATCGTGTTTCAATCCCTCATAGTTACGCTACAAACCATGTTGCGCTTATCCCTCGAAGTGTGTTTGCAGAGATGTTTCAATCCCTCATAGTTACGCTACAAACTCATTCTCCCCGGCGACGGGGAGTATCTGTTGGTTAGTTTCAATCCCTCATAGTTACGCTACAAACCGGGGACACTTGGCGACGGGGGGGTTCCCGTCGCCGGTTTCAATCCCTCATAGTTACGCTACAAACCTGAAAGAGGGAAAAGCGCATGTTGCGCTTATCCCTGTTTCAATCCCTCATAGTTACGCTACAAACATTGTTCAACGGATTCTACTCCGCAGTCAGTTTATCGTTTCAATCCCTCATAGTTACGCTACAAACCGGCGACGGGGAGTATTTGTTAATTTTCAAGCGATAGTTTCAATCCCTCATAGTTACGCTACAAACGGGAGAACATATCTACATATGTTCTCCCGTAACGCTGTTTCAATCCCTCATAGTTACGCTACAAACGCGGAGTTATATAAAAATTTTATTGCGGTATAAATAGTTTCAATCCCTCATAGTTACGCTACAAACGGAGGTCGGGGGATTCCTCCGAAAATTGTTGGAGGAAGTTTCAATCCCTCATAGTTACGCTACAAACGGGAACGTGATCCCCCATTTAGACTCGAAGAAACGAAGTTTCAATCCCTCATAGTTACGCTACAAACTGTCCCCGCGAGGGGGGCGTTGAATACGTCCCCTATGGTTTCAATCCCTCATAGTTACGCTACAAACTACTTTCCCCTCCTCCTCTTCCCCCCCTCTTTTTTTGTTTCAATCCCTCATAGTTACGCTACAAACGCGGTTGCCCCCAGCCGCTACGACCAAGTAGCATTTGTTTCAATCCCTCATAGTTACGCTACAAACTTGCGGGGCTTTTTTATTTTTTTATTTTTCAGCCCTGGTTTCAATCCCTCATAGTTACGCTACAAACTCACGAGCCCCGGCTCCACTTCGACCCGGTATACCGTTTCAATCCCTCATAGTTACGCTACAAACGGAAAGTATGGCAACGGAAAAGGAAAGGGTATATAAGTTTCAATCCCTCATAGTTACGCTACAAACCTCCCTTCCCCTGGACGACGTGCTGTTCCAGGGGTTGTTTCAATCCCTCATAGTTACGCTACAAACGGAGCTTCCGGAGGAAGCCCCCGACCTCCGAAAAAAGTTTCAATCCCTCATAGTTACGCTACAAACAGTAAAGAAGTATAGAGGTCAAGTTTTATTTTTCCGTTTCAATCCCTCATAGTTACGCTACAAACGACGTATTAATAGAAGAAGTCATAGCATTAACAATCGTTTCAATCCCTCATAGTTACGCTACAAACTTATATGCCCCTCGATCATATCTTGATCGAGGGGTTGTTTCAATCCCTCATAGTTACGCTACAAACTAGTTGTTAAAATTATTTTAATACCATGGATATTTGTGGATTTTAA
>JANZZV010000036.1 GCA_026419195.1 Fervidobacterium sp. | reverse complement strand
CTACAAACGAGCAAGTGAGAAAAACAATTAAAAGGAGGGATGAAAAAGTTTCAATCCCTCATAGTTACGCTACAAACTCGATATGACGGACTTTATCACGTTCGTGTTGTTTGGTTTCAATCCCTCATAGTTACGCTACAAACTTACATTTGTTAGAATAAAAACCCGCTTGCACAATCGTTTCAATCCCTCATAGTTACGCTACAAACTTTTATTACGTTCACGTTGTTTGTGAACGAAGGAGAGTTTCAATCCCTCATAGTTACGCTACAAACCGGTTGATATCGAAAGGGCCGGTGCGAAATTCGTTGGTTTCAATCCCTCATAGTTACGCTACAAACAAAGCGGTGCTGAAAAGCTCACTCAACTATTTAATCGTTTCAATCCCTCATAGTTACGCTACAAACTACGTTAGGGTAACTCTAATAATCCATTAAGATCCTAGTTTCAATCCCTCATAGTTACGCTACAAACACTGATGCTCCGAGATCAATTAATTGACGTTTTATGGTTTCAATCCCTCATAGTTACGCTACAAACGGAATTAGCACAAAAAATGATGTGGCGGGCATACCGCGTTTCAATCCCTCATAGTTACGCTACAAACAGGTAATAAATACGTTAGGAAGGATGTATAATTATGGTTTCAATCCCTCATAGTTACGCTACAAACTGGCATCTGGCATTATTTCTTTATCTGCATATTTGTGTTTCAATCCCTCATAGTTACGCTACAAACTCATTTGGCGCACATTCGTGCGCAACTGGCGCCTTATGTTTCAATCCCTCATAGTTACGCTACAAACCGTAATGTACTTCTCGAACTTTTTCTTTTTTTCACTAGTTTCAATCCCTCATAGTTACGCTACAAACTCAAACAACATTTCTTCAAAAATATGCTTGAGTTGGTTTCAATCCCTCATAGTTACGCTACAAACAGAAGGAGGGGAAAGTATGGAAAGAATTTTTAATGAAGTTTCAATCCCTCATAGTTACGCTACAAACAGATTTACAGCGAAAAAAAGAGGAAATTCGAGCAATGTTTCAATCCCTCATAGTTACGCTACAAACTATATTCGACCCCCCCTACGCGCGGGCACTTGACGAGTTTCAATCCCTCATAGTTACGCTACAAACAGGAGGAGATAGTATGGTAGAAGAAAGGATTTTCAAGTTTCAATCCCTCATAGTTACGCTACAAACTACGCTTCAACAAAAATTAATGTACTACCAGATTGGGTTTCAATCCCTCATAGTTACGCTACAAACGTTTTTTCCAAAATTTTGATAAAATAAGAACTTCTCCGTTTCAATCCCTCATAGTTACGCTACAAACATGGGTTCGACGAGGTCTTTTACAATTTCAATATTTGTTTCAATCCCTCATAGTTACGCTACAAACTGATACGTGAAGGTTTTAGTTTGTTATTTTAAATAAAGTTTCAATCCCTCATAGTTACGCTACAAACTCCTTTGTAATTTTGATATTTAATGATAAACTATACGTTTCAATCCCTCATAGTTACGCTACAAACCGAATCCCGCCCGTTCCACCAGAAAATTTTTGTTTAGTTTCAATCCCTCATAGTTACGCTACAAACGTAACTTACCAAAAAGCAAATATGATTTTAAAGAGGTTTCAATCCCTCATAGTTACGCTACAAACTCATTTCAGTTGTTAAATCAATCATTTGTTGTCCGAAGTTTCAATCCCTCATAGTTACGCTACAAACTCTTTAATACACTTTCAAAGATATTTGATGTATTTTTGTTTCAATC
>JANZZV010000035.1 GCA_026419195.1 Fervidobacterium sp. | reverse complement strand
CGCTACAAACATCATAATAATCATTTATTACGTATTCAAACATTTCGTTTCAATCCCTCATAGTTACGCTACAAACTATTGATAATATTTATTCCACACAAATACAAAAAAGGTTTCAATCCCTCATAGTTACGCTACAAACGGGAAACAATTTGTCCTCCCCGGCGACGGGGAGTATCGTTTCAATCCCTCATAGTTACGCTACAAACCCGTCAAGCGGGGGCATGTGTGGGTATACGACCCCGGTTTCAATCCCTCATAGTTACGCTACAAACGAATCCTCCCGTCGTCGAGTGCCCCCGCGAGGGCGTGTTTCAATCCCTCATAGTTACGCTACAAACAAATAAGGGAGGGAGTAGTATGGTAAGAAGTATTATGTTTCAATCCCTCATAGTTACGCTACAAACGGATGGATATTATTTCATCCTGGAGGAGGACTATATCGTTTCAATCCCTCATAGTTACGCTACAAACAGGAGGGGAAAGTATGATGAAGGGTATTATTGATATGTTTCAATCCCTCATAGTTACGCTACAAACTCGCCGAGGTTAATTTTGAACCCATCGATCAAAACAGTTTCAATCCCTCATAGTTACGCTACAAACCCGTGAGAAAATTGCAAAAAAGGCGGGGATATAATGGTTTCAATCCCTCATAGTTACGCTACAAACGGGGAAAAAGGAGGGAGAAAGGTATGGAGAAAATATAGTTTCAATCCCTCATAGTTACGCTACAAACTGTGTGGATATACGCCCCCGCACAAGGGGTCGTGTAGTTTCAATCCCTCATAGTTACGCTACAAACGAGGAAGCCCCCGATCTCTGAGAAAATTTGACGAGGGAGTTTCAATCCCTCATAGTTACGCTACAAACCGGGGGGCGTGTATTCGACCCCCTCTTTGGGGCACTGTTTCAATCCCTCATAGTTACGCTACAAACCCTGACTGATTGGCGAAAACCCCTCCCCCCTTTGCCAGTTTCAATCCCTCATAGTTACGCTACAAACCTGGGGGATTACATTCCCCCTCCCCCTCCCCCTGGAGTTTCAATCCCTCATAGTTACGCTACAAACGCGTTGAATACACGCCCCCCGTCAAGCGGGGGCGGGTAGTTTCAATCCCTCATAGTTACGCTACAAACGAGATCGGGGGCTTCCTCCGGAAATTGTTGGAGGAAGTTTCAATCCCTCATAGTTACGCTACAAACGGGGTTCCCCGTCGCCAAGCGAAACCCCAAACCCCGTTTCAATCCCTCATAGTTACGCTACAAACGGCCGTTACCGCCCGGATGCGGTATGGTTGAAAGATCGTTTCAATCCCTCATAGTTACGCTACAAACTTATGACGGGGGGATTCCCGTTCCCAAGCGTGATCTGTTTCAATCCCTCATAGTTACGCTACAAACAGGGCGCCGATAGTGTGGCGCACATTTGTGCGCAACGTTTCAATCCCTCATAGTTACGCTACAAACCCTTTGCCAAGGGGCGCGCATGCGCCCACAAAAAAAGTTTCAATCCCTCATAGTTACGCTACAAACTCGAAAATCCCCCCCCAAAAAAAGAGGGGGGAAGAAGTTTCAATCCCTCATAGTTACGCTACAAACCGCGGGGGCACTCGACGACGGGGGGTTCCCCGTCGCGTTTCAATCCCTCATAGTTACGCTACAAACGTTTTCGGAGGAAGCCCCCGATCTCTGAGAAAATAGTTTCAATCCCTCATAGTTACGCTACAAACTGTTCCCGCGCAACGGGAAGATACCTCCCCTCCAGGAGTTTCAATCC
>JANZZV010000034.1 GCA_026419195.1 Fervidobacterium sp. | reverse complement strand
GTTTGTAGCGTAACTATGAGGGATTGAAACGGGAGCGGTTTGATACGGCAACAGCAATTTCGCTGTGTTTGTAGCGTAACTATGAGGGATTGAAACTTCGGACCCGGTCCAATTGTACGTACCGGGTCGAGAGTTTGTAGCGTAACTATGAGGGATTGAAACCCGGGGAGAATAAACCTCTTCCCCGGCGCGGGTTTGGTTTGTAGCGTAACTATGAGGGATTGAAACTTTTTTGGGGGCGCCCTGCGCGCCCCTTGGCAAAGGGGTTTGTAGCGTAACTATGAGGGATTGAAACGGGGGATTCCCGTCACCAAGCTCAATTTTGAACCCGTGTTTGTAGCGTAACTATGAGGGATTGAAACTTCCATCGCTGAGGTCGGCAACAACACCTCCTTTGAAAGTTTGTAGCGTAACTATGAGGGATTGAAACGGATGAGGTAATACCCATCCTGGAGCGGAGGTATCTTGTTTGTAGCGTAACTATGAGGGATTGAAACCGCCCCCATGCGGTGCCTATAAAACAATGTATCCTCTGTTTGTAGCGTAACTATGAGGGATTGAAACCGGCTTCGGGTGTTTTATATTTTTTTCTTAATTCATGTTTGTAGCGTAACTATGAGGGATTGAAACGCAACTTTTGGAGGAAGCCTCCGACCTCCGCGAAAAGTTTGTAGCGTAACTATGAGGGATTGAAACGAAATCCCGCTTCAGTTTCGACCCGGTACGTACAATGGTTTGTAGCGTAACTATGAGGGATTGAAACATTTGTCCTGCTTCTAAATAACCAGCCGCCATTTCTGGTTTGTAGCGTAACTATGAGGGATTGAAACAATGTGCGCCAAACTATCGGCGCCCTTGCCATTACCGTTTGTAGCGTAACTATGAGGGATTGAAACTATACCGCCCCGTGTCGGGGAGAGGGAAAAGATTCATGTTTGTAGCGTAACTATGAGGGATTGAAACCCTCCTTTTACCAATCATCATCTTCTTCCAAAAACAGTTTGTAGCGTAACTATGAGGGATTGAAACCGTAATGCACCTATCTCACCAGTTCGTAAAACATAATGTTTGTAGCGTAACTATGAGGGATTGAAACTCAGGGGGAATGAAATCCCCCACCGGGACTCGAAGAAGTTTGTAGCGTAACTATGAGGGATTGAAACCCGTATCATAAAACCCAACCTGATCATAGCGGCTGGGTTTGTAGCGTAACTATGAGGGATTGAAACGCGCCCTTGCCATTACCTGGGAGCGGACTTCCGCTCCCGTTTGTAGCGTAACTATGAGGGATTGAAACACAATTGCTGTTAAACCTACCCTACTCGCTGAACCAAGTTTGTAGCGTAACTATGAGGGATTGAAACCGAATTTTTTCTTCCTTTCATCATATATCCTTTCCAGTTTGTAGCGTAACTATGAGGGATTGAAACCGAAGGGAGAACATGTCTACGTATGTTCTCCCGTACCGTTTGTAGCGTAACTATGAGGGATTGAAACTATATCCACACTCGCCCCCGCTTCACGGGGGGCGTGGTTTGTAGCGTAACTATGAGGGATTGAAACTAAAGACCCGGTCGCATTGTACGTACCGGGTCGAAACGTTTGTAGCGTAACTATGAGGGATTGAAACATAGGTTTGGGGTCAAACTCGGCGACGGGAATCCCCGTTTGTAGCGTAACTATGAGGGATTGAAACCCGAGGGCGTGTATTCGACCCCCTCGCGCGGGCATGTTTGTAGCGTAACTATGAGGGATTGAAACCCTGGTGTAACAGAGGTCTTGATTGGTTGTATAAAGCTTGTAACGT
>JANZZV010000033.1 GCA_026419195.1 Fervidobacterium sp. | reverse complement strand
ACGCTACAAACATGCCCCAAGGAGGGGGTCGAATATACTCCATATGTGTTTCAATCCCTCATAGTTACGCTACAAACTTTATAGCGAAAAAAGGAAACGGTTTGTGGAATATATGTTTCAATCCCTCATAGTTACGCTACAAACCCCATTGGCAATGCCCGTGGATGACGTGTTGATCCAGTTTCAATCCCTCATAGTTACGCTACAAACGTCGAGGTCGAAGGAGGACTCGTAAGATTTTTCGAGGTTTCAATCCCTCATAGTTACGCTACAAACTCGAAATAAACTTAACAAATTTCTTTTTCCTTTCATGTTTCAATCCCTCATAGTTACGCTACAAACAGAAGTTCCTGTAGACCACTCCAACGAAGAATCACCGTTTCAATCCCTCATAGTTACGCTACAAACAAACACTCCAATCACATCTGTTTTTGTTCCTCAAAAAGTTTCAATCCCTCATAGTTACGCTACAAACCGCCCCCTCGGTGAAGCGGGCGCGGAAGTGGATATAGTTTCAATCCCTCATAGTTACGCTACAAACCCCCCTACCCCTGGATGACATTTTGATCCGGGGGTTGTTTCAATCCCTCATAGTTACGCTACAAACAAAGGGGGGTGAACAAGATGGAAGAAATGCAAAAAAGTTTCAATCCCTCATAGTTACGCTACAAACATTTATTGATTCTGAAAAAACGAGGGAGAACATACGTGTTTCAATCCCTCATAGTTACGCTACAAACATGTTCCCGCGCAACGGGAAGATACCTCCCCTCCAGGAGTTTCAATCCCTCATAGTTACGCTACAAACTCCACGGGCATGGGGAGGGGGAATGTGATCCCCCATTGTTTCAATCCCTCATAGTTACGCTACAAACGAAAAGAGGAGGGAGAAGTATGTTGAGGAGTATTATGTTTCAATCCCTCATAGTTACGCTACAAACCTTTTCCCTTTGCACAAGAAGTGTACGGGGAAGAGATGTTTCAATCCCTCATAGTTACGCTACAAACGTGTAGGGGGCGTTGAATACGTCCCCTATGTGAAACGGTTTCAATCCCTCATAGTTACGCTACAAACCCGTCAAGCGCGGGCGTGTATGGGTATACGACCCCGGTTTCAATCCCTCATAGTTACGCTACAAACGTAAGTGAAGCGGCATTTGTGGATGAGGAGGTGTTGTTTCAATCCCTCATAGTTACGCTACAAACTGAGTCGTTGGCAGCTAGGAATTCTATAGCTTGTCTGAGTTTCAATCCCTCATAGTTACGCTACAAACTGTCAAGCACAATAAATACTGTATAATCCTCTTTTGTTTCAATCCCTCATAGTTACGCTACAAACCCATGCGCGTGGTTGGTTATGCAATTGAATATACAGGTTTCAATCCCTCATAGTTACGCTACAAACCCGGGGAGAATGAATCTCCCCGACACGGGGCGGTATAGTTTCAATCCCTCATAGTTACGCTACAAACATGAGTCCCGCCCCCTCTATCTCGACCCGGTACGTGGTTTCAATCCCTCATAGTTACGCTACAAACGGGGCTTCCTCCGGAAATTGCTGGAGGAATAACCCGTTTCAATCCCTCATAGTTACGCTACAAACAGTGCCCGCGCGAGGGGGCCGAATACACGCCCTCGGGTTTCAATCCCTCATAGTTACGCTACAAACGAAAAAGGATGGAAGAAGTACAATACTTACAAAAAAAGTTTCAATCCCTCATAGTTACGCTACAAACTTTTCAAAACGTTTGGAGCACTTTTCTTCGAAGAATTGTTTCAATCCCTCATAGTTACGCTACAAACTGTTAAGGGTGGTTTACGAAATTGACATGGAAAAATTGTTTCAATCCCTCATAGTTACGCTCCAAACAGTGCCCGCGCGCGGGGGTCGAATACCCCCCCTATACT
>JANZZV010000032.1 GCA_026419195.1 Fervidobacterium sp. | reverse complement strand
GGGATTGAAACATCGTAGCGGCTGGGGGCAACCGCTACGATCTTAACGTTTGTAGCGTAACTATGAGGGATTGAAACAAATCGACCTCGGCGACGGGAACCCCCCCGTCGTCGGTTTGTAGCGTAACTATGAGGGATTGAAACTTAGCTGCCGGAGGAACCCCCCGACCTCCTCGAAAATTGTTTGTAGCGTAACTATGAGGGATTGAAACTCCCGCGCCTGATATCAATGATACTTCTCAACATACCGTTTGTAGCGTAACTATGAGGGATTGAAACCGAATTAGCTCTTTTATATCATCTCTTCCCAACGCTTGGTTTGTAGCGTAACTATGAGGGATTGAAACTAATCAATAAATATTCCCCGTCGCCGGGGAGGATGAGTTTGTAGCGTAACTATGAGGGATTGAAACGGGTTATTCCTCCAACAACTTTTGGAGGAACCCCCCGTTTGTAGCGTAACTATGAGGGATTGAAACCAATACAATCTTTACATAACTTCGCCCCTCCAAAAGGGTTTGTAGCGTAACTATGAGGGATTGAAACGGTTTAGGTGCAAGCAATGTATTTACTCAAGATATGTTTGTAGCGTAACTATGAGGGATTGAAACGATACTCCCCGTCGGGGAGGACAAACGTCTTCCCCGGTTTGTAGCGTAACTATGAGGGATTGAAACAAAATTGAATTGAATTTTGAACTTTATCCTGAGTTTTTGTTTGTAGCGTAACTATGAGGGATTGAAACAACGATACGGGAGGACATGTGTGGACATGTTCTCCCGTTTGTAGCGTAACTATGAGGGATTGAAACTTGTTATTCACAACATATTGAGCAAAAGTATTAAAGTTTGTAGCGTAACTATGAGGGATTGAAACAATCCACCCCCACACTGTCCACAGTGGGGATGGGACGTTTGTAGCGTAACTATGAGGGATTGAAACAACTTGCTGGCGTCAATAAAGAATACGATCTCGCAGGTTTGTAGCGTAACTATGAGGGATTGAAACCTTCTTGGTATCTTTCCGTTGCGCGGGAACATAATTGGTTTGTAGCGTAACTATGAGGGATTGAAACTATACCCAAACTCGCCCGCGCTTGACAGGGGGCGTGTGTTTGTAGCGTAACTATGAGGGATTGAAACCCCCTAATGGTGCGGCCGTCCACCCAAATGCGGTTAGTTTGTAGCGTAACTATGAGGGATTGAAACAGTCCCGGTGGGGGATTTCATTCCCCCTGATGATGCGTTTGTAGCGTAACTATGAGGGATTGAAACTGTTTTGATCGACGGGTTTGGGGTCGAGCTTGGCGAGTTTGTAGCGTAACTATGAGGGATTGAAACAATCTTCTCTTCTTCTCGTTGTAAATTCTTTCTTTCGTTTGTAGCGTAACTATGAGGGATTGAAACATCTCTGAAAAGATTTTGCGAGGGATGAGCGCAACAGTTTGTAGCGTAACTATGAGGGATTGAAACATATCTTGGCTTCTTCTGTAGTAGGTGCTTTGCTTGTTTGTAGCGTAACTATGAGGGATTGAAACCCGTATCAAAGAAAGCTACTTGATCATAGCGGCTGGGTTTGTAGCGTAACTATGAGGGATTGAAACAAACTTTCGGCAGCTCATACAGCAAATAGCAACTCTTGTTTGTAGCGTAACTATGAGGGATTGAAACAGTGCCCCGCCGCGGGGGGCGTTGAATACACGCCCCCGTTTGTAGCGTAACTATGAGGGATTGAAACTAATCATTAAGTACTCCCCGTCGCCGGGGAGATTGAATGTTTGTAGCGTAACTATGAGGGATTGAAACCAGATGGTATGTATGTTCGGAATTTGGATGCTGGAGGTTTGTAGCGTAACTATGAGGGATTGAAACCCGGGGAGAATGAATCTCCCCGACACGGGGCGGTATAGTTTGTAGCGTAACTATGAGGGATTGAAACCTGGTAAGATGTTGATATATTCGTTCCCACAGCTAAGTTTGTAGCGT
>JANZZV010000031.1 GCA_026419195.1 Fervidobacterium sp. | reverse complement strand
GTGATGATGTATACTCCAGTCCAGCGATAGGGTTGGATGGTACTATTTATGTGGGAAGTTGGGATGGTAATCTATACGCAATTCAATCAACATCGTATGGTTTGGCAGATAGTGTCTGGCCCCCCCCCCCCCCCCCCCTGCGAAACACTGGATTGTTTGGTGAGAAGTGATTTTTGCTTTTGGCATACGATTGTTCATTGAATATCTTTTTTAAATCATCTCCACCTTCTATTGGTGGAGATGATTTTTAAGTCCGAGGTTTATGGATGTTTGTATGACTTTTGAATGTTTGAAAGGATTGGTTAGTTGGTATATGGATTATGCCCAGTTTAATCAAGGAATTTGCTGGTTAATGATGTTTGTTATAGTTGTTTTTTGAACAATCTTATTGTACATTTTTATTTTGTGGTAAAATCGAATGTATGTGAGTTTTGGAAAATTGGGGGTATTTATATGACTTATTTAGAAAAGGTACTGAAGCTGCGTGATTTGTTACTTGGTTCTAATTTCTGTGTAGTATTGACAGGTGCTGGTGTAAGTGTTCCAAGTGGTATACCTGATTTTAGAAGTGCAAGTGGCGTGTACGCAAAATATGGTCAGGAAATATTCGATATAAATGTGTTTAAAAGTAATCCAGAGAGATTTTATGAATTTGCCAAACAAGAGCTTTTTAAAATGCTTGATGTTCAGCCAAACGAGGTTCATAATTTGATTGCAATACTTGAGCAAAAGGGTATTGTAAAAGGGTTGATTACGCAAAATATTGATGATCTACATAGGAGAGCAGGTAGTAGGCAGATCGCTCAGATACATGGAAATGTGAGAGTTTGGAATTGTTTAAGGTGTAACAAAAGGTATGAGCTGTATGATGAGTCACAAAAAAGTGAATTGCTTGTTAACAAGTTTAGGTGTAGTTGCGGTGGACTTACCAAACCAGATATCCATTGAAGAGTTGCTTACAGAATCAATGAGTATTACAAGAGAAGAATTACTTAGCCAAGAGATAGAAAACACAACAGGCAAATCGTTTCTTGTGCAAGCAGGATATTTGACATTCAAAGAGAAGATAGATTTTGGGAAATACAAAATAGCGATTCCAAACATAGATGCAGGGCAGTCATTAACACAAATGGTACTTGAGATAAATTACAAATTAGATAAAGACAATAAACACACAAAAAGCACTAACCTTCGAAATAGTTTGCCTAACATCTGTATCCCCCCAAACAAATAGAAATTCAAACACATACAAAAACATGTCAATAAAATAATAAATCCAAAATCAAAACAACAGCAACAACTTCGTTACCCACGTTCCAATCATTTGTATAATATTCATCCTACAAGTTGTACAATAAAAGACGAAACTAGAACATCCTACTATTTCAACCATAGAAAGTTACAAAAATTTTTTGAATACAAAAAACATATGGTATAATTCATAAAAACACACATCAGAAACCAGGAGGGACTAACATGAGAAAACTTTTCACACTTTTCTTGGTATCTTTCTTTCTCACTTTCCTTTACTCAGCTGTTGTCCTCACATCTTCCGGTCGTGTTGTTGCTGATGTCTTGTCCATCGATAAAAACGGTGTGACTATAAGAGCCAAACTTGGTACTACCACTTTCAAACCTCAAGATGTAAAATACGTACTCTTAGACGAATCAAGAACCGATCTTGAAGGTAAAGTCGGTATCTTCCTAAAGAACGGTGCTTGGGTCTATGGTGAGCCAAACCAAATCACAAGTTCTTCTGGTCTCATCACAAGCACTTATTCTACCATATCGACAAATCTTTCAAATATTCTGTACTTCTCCTACTCAAAACCTCCAACTCTTGAAGAATTCCTCAAAATCACTCAAGACCATATACCAAACATCCTTCATTCTCTTGACGAAAATACCATTGTTGAACTATCCAACGGTTCAAAATTTATCGCAAAAGAAATGAAAATAATCACCGACTCTTCAAAAACAAGATTTCAGTTCACCGATGATTTTGGAACATATACCTTCGATCAAAGTTTTAT
>JANZZV010000030.1 GCA_026419195.1 Fervidobacterium sp. | reverse complement strand
GTTTGTAGCGTAACTATGAGGGATTGAAACCAAGATGCCCGCGCACGGGGGGCGTTGAGTACACGCGTTTGTAGCGTAACTATGAGGGATTGAAACTCGATGTCAAGCGCGGGACAATTATGTTCCCGCGCAAGTTTGTAGCGTAACTATGAGGGATTGAAACTACGTACAATCGGACCGGGTCTTTATGTATTTTTCGTTTGTAGCGTAACTATGAGGGATTGAAACTATAATTTCAGATGCAAATGTAGAAGCATTTTCACCAGTTTGTAGCGTAACTATGAGGGATTGAAACCCGGGGAGAATGAATCTCCCCGACACGGGTTTGTATGTTTGTAGCGTAACTATGAGGGATTGAAACAGCGGATGTAGTAACTTCTGAAGCTTATCCAAATGGGTTTGTAGCGTAACTATGAGGGATTGAAACTATGATGCAATCTCAAAATGGTTATTACAAAAAATGGTTTGTAGCGTAACTATGAGGGATTGAAACAATGCTCCCAACCTTTATATCCTTGTGTTTTAATCTGTTTGTAGCGTAACTATGAGGGATTGAAACTGTACTTTTCGAATACTCCTTTCTTCTCATTATAAACGTTTGTAGCGTAACTATGAGGGATTGAAACAGTTGTTTTGTAGGCGCATGCGCGCCCGGGGGCAAAGTTTGTAGCGTAACTATGAGGGATTGAAACAAAAATCCCCCGGAAGGGGGAAAAAGAGGAGGGGAAGTTTGTAGCGTAACTATGAGGGATTGAAACACGAGTCCCGCCTCAATTTCGACCCGGTACGTACAAGTTTGTAGCGTAACTATGAGGGATTGAAACTCGGGATTGTTTGAGAAAATAGTTGGTTCAGATGTAGTTTGTAGCGTAACTATGAGGGATTGAAACGTAATTTCCGGAGGAAGCCCCCGATCTCCGCAAACAGTTTGTAGCGTAACTATGAGGGATTGAAACCAAGATGCCCGCGTGTAGGGGGCGTTGAATACACGCGTTTGTAGCGTAACTATGAGGGATTGAAACGTTTGTTATACAAAGATTGTGCAATATCATATCTAAGTTTGTAGCGTAACTATGAGGGATTGAAACGAAGTTTTAATATGGGCTATCGAGCGGATGTAGTAAGTTTGTAGCGTAACTATGAGGGATTGAAACTGAACTTTTCGAATCTTTGCTTTCTCTCGTTATAAAGTTTGTAGCGTAACTATGAGGGATTGAAACTTAATATTATATTGTTTAGCGAAATCATGTTTTATTAGTTTGTAGCGTAACTATGAGGGATTGAAACATCTCTGAGAAAATTTGACGGGGGATAAGCGCGACACGTTTGTAGCGTAACTATGAGGGATTGAAACTACCGCGTCTGGGCGGTAGCGGCCGCCCCTAATGGGTTTGTAGCGTAACTATGAGGGATTGAAACCTTCCGACTTTGTTTCACCGAGGGCGTGTATTCAAGTTTGTAGCGTAACTATGAGGGATTGAAACTCCTGGAGTTTACTTTTTGGTATCTTCCCGTTGCGCGTTTGTAGCGTAACTATGAGGGATTGAAACACGTAGGGGACGTATTCAACGCCCCCCGTCAAACGCGTTTGTAGCGTAACTATGAGGGATTGAAACAAAATATGCTTGAATCGTAACATAAATAGTGATACCAGTTTGTAGCGTAACTATGAGGGATTGAAACTATTATCGGCGCCCTCATCATCACCTGGGAGCGGACGTTTGTAGCGTAACTATGAGGGATTGAAACTTAGCTGCCGGAGGAACCCCCCGACCTCTGAAAAAAGTTTGTAGCGTAACTATGAGGGATTGAAACTATCTTGATCGACGGGTTCAAGGTTTCGCTTGGCGAGTTTGTAGCGTAACTATGAGGGATTGAAACTTTTCAAACCACTTGGAGCAAATCTAATAGAAGCACGGTTTGTAGCGTAACTATGAGGGATTGAAACGAGGAGGACTATATCCGGGGAGCGGAAGTCCGCTCCGTTTGTAGCGTAACTATGAGGGATTGAAACACAGCAATTGTAAAAGAGGGTGAGACTCCTACACGTGTTTGTAGCGTAACTATGAGGGATTGAAACGATACTCCCCGTCGCCGGGGAGAATGAACATCTTCCGTTTGTAGCGTAACTATGAGGGATTGAAACGGGAGCGGTTTGATACGGCAACAGCAATTTCGCTGTGTTTGTAGCGT
>JANZZV010000029.1 GCA_026419195.1 Fervidobacterium sp. | reverse complement strand
TACGTTACAAGCTTTATACAACCAATCAAGACCTCTGTTACACCAGGGTTTCAATCCCTCATAGTTACGCTACAAACTTGGAGTAGTTCAATTGAGCACTTTGTTGTTAAAATGTTTCAATCCCTCATAGTTACGCTACAAACTAGGTTCACTAATAGTTGATTGTTATTCAAAAAATTGTTTCAATCCCTCATAGTTACGCTACAAACTGTTTTAGATGTTGAAGATTCTATGGAAGAAATATGTTTCAATCCCTCATAGTTACGCTACAAACATACGATCCAATTCAGCTTGATTTTTATGCATATATGTTTCAATCCCTCATAGTTACGCTACAAACTTTAGCCAAGCTGACGGTTTCATTGAAATTAGAAAACTGTTTCAATCCCTCATAGTTACGCTACAAACTGATAATGATGGAATACCCAAAATTTCTTCATCTATGTTTCAATCCCTCATAGTTACGCTACAAACTTTCACATGAACCCCTCCCCCTCAACTAATATGCCAAGTTTCAATCCCTCATAGTTACGCTACAAACGAAAAAAACCACTGGCGATCCAACCCATTAGGAAACGCGTTTCAATCCCTCATAGTTACGCTACAAACGCAAAACCCTGGATATGGATTTTTCACACCTAACTCGTTTCAATCCCTCATAGTTACGCTACAAACAAAGTATAAAGGGAGGTTAAGATGCATGTCAAAAGTGTTTCAATCCCTCATAGTTACGCTACAAACATAGTTACGCTACAAACACATGGAAAAATTCAAGGAGTTTCAATCCCTCATAGTTACGCTACAAACTCGGTTTGACAGATTTTGTGACATTTACGCTATTAAGTTTCAATCCCTCATAGTTACGCTACAAACAAACATTATGCATGGACGATAATAGGAGAGTGCCTCAAGTTTCAATCCCTCATAGTTACGCTACAAACAATATATTAAAAATAAACGTAAGTTTCTAAATAATTGTTTCAATCCCTCATAGTTACGCTACAAACTACACAGACATACAAAGATTTAGAAACAATTTTTCGGTTTCAATCCCTCATAGTTACGCTACAAACGAGAAGGTATGGTAAAAAGTATCATTGACATTCGACGGTTTCAATCCCTCATAGTTACGCTACAAACTCAAACGCGGGCGCGTGTGGGTGTACGACCCCGTAGTTTCAATCCCTCATAGTTACGCTACAAACACGGAGTTTTGGCGAGATAATGACGATGCTGAAAAAGTTTCAATCCCTCATAGTTACGCTACAAACTGCACCGTCTCAAAGCGGACGGATGGCGTTTTACTCGTTTCAATCCCTCATAGTTACGCTACAAACACAACTCAGCCAAAGCAGTTTTCAAACCTACAATAAGTTTCAATCCCTCATAGTTACGCTACAAACCCGTTACGCTTTTCGTGAGCACTTCGCCGATATCTTGTTTCAATCCCTCATAGTTACGCTACAAACTTTAAGCACAGTAGCACAGGAAATGTAGCTATTGCGGGTTTCAATCCCTCATAGTTACGCTACAAACTCAATTGCTTAACGTTCCTGCCAACTCGGATTATCGTTTCAATCCCTCATAGTTACGCTACAAACCGGGAATAGATGCATCGCCTGACGGCAAGATGGCGAGTTTCAATCCCTCATAGTTACGCTACAAACAATCGAACGGCTCGGCAGAACTGTATTGGATTAGCGAGTTTCAATCCCTCATAGTTACGCTACAAACCAAGGTGGTATCGTTACGCAACCTACCTTTGCTTTGGTGTTTCAATCCCTCATAGTTACGCTACAAACATGCACGTACAACGCTGAAGCAGTCTGTAACACCGCGTTTCAATCCCTCATAGTTACGCTACAAACCTGATTAGCCAACTCCAACAACTGCTTGACATACTCTGTTTCAATCCCTCATAGTTACGCTACAAACTAGTCTTCAACTCTTGGACGTTGCCCTCAATACGATGTTTCAATCCCTCATAGTTACGCTACAAACTATGAAAAACGGAGTTAAAAGCAAGTAACTGACCAGGTTTCAATCCCTCATAGTTACGCTACAAACCTTGTAATCTCTATTTTTGCTTTTTCTCTTACACAGAGGTTTCAATCCCTCATAGTTACGCTACAAACGGGAGTGGCGAAATGCTAGATCTGGTATTTCGTTGTGTTTCAATCCCTCATAGTTACGCTACAAACTAGTTGTTAAAATTATTTTAATACCATGGATATTTGTGGATTTTA
>JANZZV010000028.1 GCA_026419195.1 Fervidobacterium sp. | reverse complement strand
GGGATTGAAACATCGTAGCGGCTGGGGGCAACCGCTACGATCTTAACGTTTGTAGCGTAACTATGAGGGATTGAAACTTCCTCCAACAATTTCCGGAGGAATCCACCAACCTCCGTTTGTAGCGTAACTATGAGGGATTGAAACCTTTTTTCATCAAAAATCCTTTCTCTTTCCATACTGTTTGTAGCGTAACTATGAGGGATTGAAACAAACGATATGGGAGAACATATGTAGATATGTTCTCCGTTTGTAGCGTAACTATGAGGGATTGAAACCTTTTCCACCTCCTCCTTGGCAGCTTCTTCAAAAACGTTTGTAGCGTAACTATGAGGGATTGAAACGCGGGGCACTTGACGACGGGGACCTCCCCGTCGCCGGTTTGTAGCGTAACTATGAGGGATTGAAACGTCGTAGCGGCTGGGGGCAACCGCTACGATCTTAACGTTTGTAGCGTAACTATGAGGGATTGAAACCTATGGCTGCCTCGATGAGGCGCCAGTTGCGCACAAAGTTTGTAGCGTAACTATGAGGGATTGAAACACAAATTTTTTCTTCCTTTCGTCATATACCCTTTCCAGTTTGTAGCGTAACTATGAGGGATTGAAACTTATTTTTCGGAGGAACCCCCCAACCTCCGAAAAAAGTTTGTAGCGTAACTATGAGGGATTGAAACTTTTCGAAGAAAAGTGCTCCAAATGTTTCGAAAAATGTTTGTAGCGTAACTATGAGGGATTGAAACAATACATCTTCGCACGCGTATCCAATCGCATTGGCGTTTGTAGCGTAACTATGAGGGATTGAAACCTTTGATTCAAAAAATCTTATAAACCCTTGCTCAAGTTTGTAGCGTAACTATGAGGGATTGAAACCCGGGACTCAAAAAACCGAATGAGTCCCGCCCCCTCGTTTGTAGCGTAACTATGAGGGATTGAAACACGCGAGGGAAGAGCGCACGTCGCGCTCATCCCTCGGTTTGTAGCGTAACTATGAGGGATTGAAACACGAAAAGAAGAAAAGGTTTGAAAATTCTATTTTGAGTTTGTAGCGTAACTATGAGGGATTGAAACCATTATATCCCCCCCCGCCTTTTTTGCGATTTTCGCAGTTTGTAGCGTAACTATGAGGGATTGAAACCGAGGGGTCGTATATCCATACACGTGCCCGCTTTATATGTTTGTAGCGTAACTATGAGGGATTGAAACAAGCGTAATAAAACATTTTAGCAGCCATTAGGGAGGAGTTTGTAGCGTAACTATGAGGGATTGAAACCGAGTCCCGATGGGGGATCACGTTCCCCCTTTATATGGTTTGTAGCGTAACTATGAGGGATTGAAACACGGGACTCAAAAAACCTCACGAACCCCTCCCGAACCGTTTGTAGCGTAACTATGAGGGATTGAAACAATCTTTGCCGCCTTTCATTAAAAATTTTTTCTACCAGTTTGTAGCGTAACTATGAGGGATTGAAACTTTTTGCGGTTCTATGTGTTTTTGAATTGATAGTGTGTTTGTAGCGTAACTATGAGGGATTGAAACCAGGGCTGAAAAATAAAAAAAATAAAAAAGCCCCGCGTTTGTAGCGTAACTATGAGGGATTGAAACATTCATATTTTCGTAACATATTCTCAACCAACAATTGTTTGTAGCGTAACTATGAGGGATTGAAACTTCGTTTCTTCGAGTCCCGATGGGGGATTTCGTTCCGTTTGTAGCGTAACTATGAGGGATTGAAACCAATCAACAGGTACTCCCCGTCGCCGGGGAGGATAAGTTTGTAGCGTAACTATGAGGGATTGAAACTTAACACCACGAATGAGTTGCGGGAATTGTTGCGGTGTTTGTAGCGTAACTATGAGGGATTGAAACAGGGGCATGAACAGGGGGAATGAAATCCCCCAACGGTTTGTAGCGTAACTATGAGGGATTGAAACAGAGATATTCCCCGTCGCCGGGGAGGACAAACGTCTTGTTTGTAGCGTAACTATGAGGGATTGAAACGAAGATTGGAAAACACTCCAATCACATCTGTTTTTGGTTTGTAGCGTAACTATGAGGGATTGAAACTTTAATTACAAAATGGAATCGTTTGAGCCAAGTTGGTTTGTAGCGTAACTATGAGGGATTGAAACACGCACTTAAACCTCATTGGAAAGAAGGACAACGCAAGTTTGTAGCGTAACTATGAGGGATTGAAACGGATGAAATAATATCCATCCTGGAGGGGAGGTATCGTTTGTAGCGTAACTATGAGGG
>JANZZV010000027.1 GCA_026419195.1 Fervidobacterium sp. | reverse complement strand
TGTTTCAATCCCTCATAGTTACGCTACAAACTCGTGAGAAATCGCAAAAAAACGGGGGGATATAATGGTTTCAATCCCTCATAGTTACGCTACAAACGCGCTTGACGGGGGGCGTTGAATACGTCCCCTATGTGTTTCAATCCCTCATAGTTACGCTACAAACTTGCATTTTATGATACGGTAACAGCGAAATTGCTGTGTTTCAATCCCTCATAGTTACGCTACAAACAAAAGCGCACGTCGCGCTCATCCCTCGCGGGATTTTGTTTCAATCCCTCATAGTTACGCTACAAACTTGGCAAAGTCCAATCAAGAATAGCCTCATACAAAAGTTTCAATCCCTCATAGTTACGCTACAAACTTGGTAAAGAAACGACTAGTGCAACTAATCCAACTGCGTTTCAATCCCTCATAGTTACGCTACAAACTTACGGGAGAACATGTGTGGACATGTTCTCCCTCCGGTTTCAATCCCTCATAGTTACGCTACAAACGGAGGAATAACCCCGATCTCCTCGGGCCCCGCGTTTGGTTTCAATCCCTCATAGTTACGCTACAAACTTTACCAGAAAAATTATCTGATTCTAATAAACTTTAGTTTCAATCCCTCATAGTTACGCTACAAACTCGAGCGGATGTAGTAACTTCTGAAGCTTATCCAAAGTTTCAATCCCTCATAGTTACGCTACAAACTGTACTGATCGATGGGTTCAAAATCGATCTCGGCGAGTTTCAATCCCTCATAGTTACGCTACAAACGTTGATTTGAGCAAACTTCAGCGTCTTTCATCGACACGTTTCAATCCCTCATAGTTACGCTACAAACGAGAAGGTATGTTGAGAAGTATCATTGACATTAAGCGGTTTCAATCCCTCATAGTTACGCTACAAACTCGAGTGCCCCACCGAGGGCGTTGAATACACGCCCTGTTTCAATCCCTCATAGTTACGCTACAAACCCAAAACGTCGTCCAGGGGCAGGGGGAGGGGGAACGGTTTCAATCCCTCATAGTTACGCTACAAACTTGAAAATTCTATTTTGACCCGGTCAAACTGCACGTAGTTTCAATCCCTCATAGTTACGCTACAAACAAAGAGAAGGGAGAAGTATGGAGAAAGAGAAAATTTAGTTTCAATCCCTCATAGTTACGCTACAAACCGGGTTGTTGCTTTCGAATTTGTTTCACGCTGAATAGTTTCAATCCCTCATAGTTACGCTACAAACACTGATTGTTCAACAAAAGTATCTAAAACTTCCAACGTTTCAATCCCTCATAGTTACGCTACAAACGGAACCCCCCGTCGTCGAGTGTCCTGCCGAGGGCGTGTTTCAATCCCTCATAGTTACGCTACAAACGCGTTCAAATATTTTCTCATCTTTAACCACTGTTTCGTTTCAATCCCTCATAGTTACGCTACAAACAGAAGGAGGGAAAGTTATGGAAGAAAGAATTTAGTTTCAATCCCTCATAGTTACGCTACAAACCTCAACCAACAATTCTCCAAAAATATGCTTGTATTGGTTTCAATCCCTCATAGTTACGCTACAAACTTATATGCCCGTGGACGACACATTGCTCCGCGGGTTGTTTCAATCCCTCATAGTTACGCTACAAACCTTGACAGGGGGCGTGTATTCAACGCCCCCCGTGCGGTTTCAATCCCTCATAGTTACGCTACAAACTGAAAATTCTATTTTGACCCGGTCGCATTGTACGTACGTTTCAATCCCTCATAGTTACGCTACAAACCGCGTCCTTTACCAGAACATCCAATTGTGTTAAAATAGTTTCAATCCCTCATAGTTACGCTACAAACTGAGAAAATTGCAAAAAAACGGGGGGGATATAATGGTTTCAATCCCTCATAGTTACGCTACAAACGTTAACTAAGAGTTCACCAAAAATATGCTTGAATTGGTTTCAATCCCTCATAGTTACGCTACAAACCCGAATGAGCCCCGCTTCCGTTTCGACCCGGTACGGTTTCAATCCCTCATAGTTACGCTACAAACTGTGTCGGGGAGAGGGAAAAGATTCATTCTCCCCGAGTTTCAATCCCTCATAGTTACGCTACAAACTTTTCAACGAAAGAAAACAAAGATTCGAAAAGTTTAGTTTCAATCCCTCATAGTTACGCTACAAACTTCCTCCGGCAGCTAATGGAGGGATAACCCGATCTCCTGTTTCAATCCCTCATAGTTACGCTACAAACTCGTGAGAAATCGCAAAAAAACGGGGGGATATAATGGTTTCAATCC
>JANZZV010000026.1 GCA_026419195.1 Fervidobacterium sp. | reverse complement strand
CGCTACAAACTCGCCAAGTTCGACCCCAAACCCGCGGATCAAAACGGTTTCAATCCCTCATAGTTACGCTACAAACCCCCCCCCGTCGTCAAGTGCCCTGTCGAGGGGGGCGTGTTTCAATCCCTCATAGTTACGCTACAAACTTACAAAATCGCCCGAGACATGATGAATCGGGCATTGTTTCAATCCCTCATAGTTACGCTACAAACTCAATACATGATCCACGGGAAGGGGGAGGGGGAACGGTTTCAATCCCTCATAGTTACGCTACAAACTTTGCTGATTATGAAAAAACGCGGGAGGACATACATGTTTCAATCCCTCATAGTTACGCTACAAACCCAAGGAGGCGGAGGGAGTCGAATACACTCCCTACGGTTTCAATCCCTCATAGTTACGCTACAAACACGAATGTGCGCCAAATGATCGGCGCCTTCATCATAAGTTTCAATCCCTCATAGTTACGCTACAAACAAGAAAAAATTTGTTAAATTTATTTTGACCCGGTCGAATGTTTCAATCCCTCATAGTTACGCTACAAACTCAATCTGGCATCGTTAATAGGTAAATATCTCAATAGTTTCAATCCCTCATAGTTACGCTACAAACTGAATTAGAAAAAAATATAAAACACCCGAAATCGTGGTTTCAATCCCTCATAGTTACGCTACAAACTGCGGGGTCATATACCCATACACGCCCCCGCTTGACAGTTTCAATCCCTCATAGTTACGCTACAAACTGGATCACATCTTGATCCACAGGTTTGGGGTTTCGCTGTTTCAATCCCTCATAGTTACGCTACAAACCGAGAGGGGGAAGCGCGTGTCGCGCTTATCCCCCAGTTTCAATCCCTCATAGTTACGCTACAAACTCTTTTTGGAACATTTCAACCAACGTGTGTTCAACTCTGGTTTCAATCCCTCATAGTTACGCTACAAACAAACCCGCGCCGGGGAAAGGGAAAAAATTTGTTCTCCCGTTTCAATCCCTCATAGTTACGCTACAAACTATTATCACCTTTCATGTTACAACTCAAGCATATTTTGTTTCAATCCCTCATAGTTACGCTACAAACAGTATATTACGACCCGGTCAAATTGCGTATACCGGGTGTTTCAATCCCTCATAGTTACGCTACAAACGCAGGGCGGCGATTTGGTAAATCCTCCCTAATGGCTGCGTTTCAATCCCTCATAGTTACGCTACAAACACATGTGCCATGGGTAATTGCAGAGTACAAGCGTTTGTTTCAATCCCTCATAGTTACGCTACAAACGGAAGCAGGGGGCTTGTGTTTGGCGCATGCGCGCCCCGGTTTCAATCCCTCATAGTTACGCTACAAACTGTTACGATTCAAGCATATTTTTGAAGAAATGTTGGTGTTTCAATCCCTCATAGTTACGCTACAAACCAGATGGGGCGTATTCGACCCCATCCTTTGGGCACTGTTTCAATCCCTCATAGTTACGCTACAAACAGATTGTTGGAGAGATTTTTCGAAGTGCAAGAAACAGTTTCAATCCCTCATAGTTACGCTACAAACATGTACTACCAGATTGGAAACCAGTCATCGCATTCAAGTTTCAATCCCTCATAGTTACGCTACAAACTATCCTCCCCGGCGACGGGGAGTACTTGTTGATTGGTTTCAATCCCTCATAGTTACGCTACAAACGTGTTTGATAATTTAGAAAACATTCCTGTTGATTTTTGTTTCAATCCCTCATAGTTACGCTACAAACCAATCACATGTCGGAAGCTTCTTTGTTGATCTATTCGTTTCAATCCCTCATAGTTACGCTACAAACTTATCAATTAAATCATTTTTTCGCTGAATTGTAAAAGTTTCAATCCCTCATAGTTACGCTACAAACTTGTGCGCCACTGGCGCCTCATCGAGGCAGCCATGGGTTTCAATCCCTCATAGTTACGCTACAAACCCCAAGGAGGGGGTCGAATATACCCCCTCGGTGAAGGTTTCAATCCCTCATAGTTACGCTACAAACCTTTGTGGAGATCGGAGGGTTCCTCCAGAAACTTCGTTTCAATCCCTCATAGTTACGCTACAAACCCTTTGTGGAGATCGGAGGGTTCCTCCAGAAACTTCGTTTCAATCCCTCATAGTTACGCTACAAACATGGTAATATAACCAAATTAGCTTCATTATCAACACAGTTTCAATCCCTCATAGTTACGCTACAAACGAAGAGGTTTATCCTCCCCGGCGACGGGGAGTACCGTTTCAATCCCTCATAGTTACGCTACAAACA
>JANZZV010000025.1 GCA_026419195.1 Fervidobacterium sp. | reverse complement strand
ACGCTACAAACCGGTGACGGGAATCCCCCCGTCACAAGATGCCCCGCGTTTCAATCCCTCATAGTTACGCTACAAACCCGAACGAGTCCCGACTCGATCTCAACCCGGTACGTGGTTTCAATCCCTCATAGTTACGCTACAAACCTGAAGACTGCGTTATTTGTTTCCTCTGTGCGTAGGTGTTTCAATCCCTCATAGTTACGCTACAAACCGTGGTAAGAAGATACATTATGTGGTTGTAAGTGAAGGTTTCAATCCCTCATAGTTACGCTACAAACGTCGAATACGCCCCCTCGGTAAAACGCGGGCGAGTCGTTTCAATCCCTCATAGTTACGCTACAAACTTGTGTTACGATTCAAGCATATTTTTGGAGAATTGTGTTTCAATCCCTCATAGTTACGCTACAAACTTTTTGATGAAAAGAAAAGAAGGTTTGAGGATTATGGTTTCAATCCCTCATAGTTACGCTACAAACTTAATTGTTTCGTCGCCGTTCATGATGGCTCGCCTAGTTTCAATCCCTCATAGTTACGCTACAAACTGAGATTGTTGGAGAGATTTTTCGAAGTGCAAGAAGGTTTCAATCCCTCATAGTTACGCTACAAACAGGGAGAAGGTATGGAGAAAGAAAAAATTTACGATGGTTTCAATCCCTCATAGTTACGCTACAAACGGAGGATTACATCCGGGGAGCGGAAGTCCGCTCCCAGGGTTTCAATCCCTCATAGTTACGCTACAAACTAACGAAGAAATCGCCAACGAAGTCATAACAGCAAAGTTTCAATCCCTCATAGTTACGCTACAAACTGTTCCCGCGCAGAATACCAAGAGGTAATCTCCAGGAGTTTCAATCCCTCATAGTTACGCTACAAACCCGGGTCGAGGTTGAGCAAGGGTTTATAAGATTTTTGTTTCAATCCCTCATAGTTACGCTACAAACATACCCAGTTTTTCTGCAGCTGTTTGTTTTGACATGTTTCAATCCCTCATAGTTACGCTACAAACCCGCTGGGGGATCTCGTTCCCCTTGTTCATGCCCCGTTTCAATCCCTCATAGTTACGCTACAAACTGGAGAATTGTTGGTTGAGATTATGTTACGAAATTAGTTTCAATCCCTCATAGTTACGCTACAAACCTGGTTTAGGTGCAAGCAATGTATTTACTCAAGATATGTTTCAATCCCTCATAGTTACGCTACAAACCCGGGTCGAAGTGGAGGGGGGGTTCCTCCGTTTCTTGTTTCAATCCCTCATAGTTACGCTACAAACCCGCAGGCAGCCGCAGAAACTGTTCACTATCTTTTGTTTCAATCCCTCATAGTTACGCTACAAACTCCCCGTCGCCGGGGAGGACAAACGTCTTCCCCGACAGTTTCAATCCCTCATAGTTACGCTACAAACGGTCTTTATAAACTTTTCAAACCTTCTCCTTTTTTCGCAAGTTTCAATCCCTCATAGTTACGCTACAAACTACATCTTCGCACGCGTATCCAATCGCATTGGCATTAGTTTCAATCCCTCATAGTTACGCTACAAACCCCGCTTCCGTTTCGACCCGGTATACGCAATTGGACGTTTCAATCCCTCATAGTTACGCTACAAACGAAGGTATTTGAAGATTATACGCCTGCTGGTTTTATGTTTCAATCCCTCATAGTTACGCTACAAACCCGGGTCGAGGTTGAAGCGGGGCTCATCCGTTTCTTGTTTCAATCCCTCATAGTTACGCTACAAACGGAGCAGCCACTTCAAACTGGTCAACAGGAGGAAGGTTTCAATCCCTCATAGTTACGCTACAAACAATTGCAGAGTACAAGCGTTTTAATCGACGTAGTTTGTTTCAATCCCTCATAGTTACGCTACAAACCCGCTGGGGGATTACATTCCCCCTTTATATGCCCATGTTTCAATCCCTCATAGTTACGCTACAAACATTTGTCCTCCCCGGCGACGGGGAGTACCTGTTAATCGGTTTCAATCCCTCATAGTTACGCTACAAACAGCGAATACACGCCCCCCGTCAAACGCGGGCATGTGGTTTCAATCCCTCATAGTTACGCTACAAACCCCCGTGTCGGGGAGAGGGAAAAGATTCATTCTCCCGTTTCAATCCCTCATAGTTACGCTACAAACGGGTGCTAGCCAATCACAAGTTGGAAGCTTCTTTGTGTTTCAATCCCTCATAGTTACGCTACAAACCCAGCCGCTATGATCAAATTGCATTTTTTGATACGGGTTTCAATCCCTCATAGTTACGCTACAAACCCGGTCTACTTGAATTAGGAATTGACCTCAAAGAATGTTTCAATCCCTCATAGTTACGCTACA
>JANZZV010000024.1 GCA_026419195.1 Fervidobacterium sp. | reverse complement strand
TTAAAATCCACAAATATCCATGGTATTAAAATAATTTTAACAACTAGTTTGTAGCGTAACTATGAGGGATTGAAACTAGTATTCCTTTAGGTAGTGGTTATATTCCTTTGAGTTTGTAGCGTAACTATGAGGGATTGAAACCAAGGTGAAGAGCGAGAAAACTCTTTCCGCTCCCACCGTTTGTAGCGTAACTATGAGGGATTGAAACGTTGCGATGAAGTTGAGCATCAATATGTTTCTGTTGCGTTTGTAGCGTAACTATGAGGGATTGAAACACAAAAAACCAAACCACATTGAAAAAACCATGATTCGTTTGTAGCGTAACTATGAGGGATTGAAACGGTTATTAAATCCCTAAGCCCAGTTTGAGAAACATACGTTTGTAGCGTAACTATGAGGGATTGAAACCGAGCAGGCTTTAATATTGTCGGAGCAGAAAAGAACGTTTGTAGCGTAACTATGAGGGATTGAAACTCGAGGTATGGTCCTTGACGAGCCAGTTAAAGTTAAGTTTGTAGCGTAACTATGAGGGATTGAAACTATTGTAACTCGAAGCATAAAGGATATGGGCAATAAGTTTGTAGCGTAACTATGAGGGATTGAAACGCAACTTTAACGAGTGCCGAGATTTCCTCGGACACTGTTTGTAGCGTAACTATGAGGGATTGAAACGTTTAAATGCCTTTCGCCTTTCTCTATCATTGCCCAGTTTGTAGCGTAACTATGAGGGATTGAAACTCTTCGGTCTTGCATTGCTTGAACGTGAATGTGTATATGTTTGTAGCGTAACTATGAGGGATTGAAACTGAGCACCTGAGCCGTTTCCTCGTATCCGATAAAGGTTTGTAGCGTAACTATGAGGGATTGAAACTTTTTTTGGAGGCGCATGCGCGCCCCGTGGCAAAGGGTTTGTAGCGTAACTATGAGGGATTGAAACCTTCCCTTTTCATACTATCGCCTCCTCCTCTTTTTCCGTTTGTAGCGTAACTATGAGGGATTGAAACCGGAATTTGTGGATGAAGAAAATCTTGTGTTCCCAGTTTGTAGCGTAACTATGAGGGATTGAAACAGATCACGCTCGGTGACGGGAATCCCCCCGTCGTCGGTTTGTAGCGTAACTATGAGGGATTGAAACTATACCGCCCCGCGTCGGGGAAGACGTTTGTCCTCCGTTTGTAGCGTAACTATGAGGGATTGAAACATTTATTTGCAAAACTCCAATGTCGCTTTATTGCTGGTTTGTAGCGTAACTATGAGGGATTGAAACCACAATTGGCGCCCCTACCATCACCTGGGAGCGAAAAGTTTGTAGCGTAACTATGAGGGATTGAAACTGTATATGTTGATACCAATCTAGATAATGTTGATTTGTTTGTAGCGTAACTATGAGGGATTGAAACAATGCTTCCATAACTGGAACAAGCGAACGGAACAATGTTTGTAGCGTAACTATGAGGGATTGAAACCGCAGGCAGGTAAAATTGCAAATCACTGTTTTTTATGTTTGTAGCGTAACTATGAGGGATTGAAACTCGAGTGCCCGCGCGAGGGGGTCGAATACACGCCCCGTTTGTAGCGTAACTATGAGGGATTGAAACCGTATACCGGGTCGAAGTTGAAGCGGGATTCCTGAGTTTGTAGCGTAACTATGAGGGATTGAAACATATTTATGAGCGAGTCTAACACTTCGCCCTCTTCGTTTGTAGCGTAACTATGAGGGATTGAAACGAAGAAGAAGATGATTGGTAAAAGGAGGTGAAACAAGTTTGTAGCGTAACTATGAGGGATTGAAACGAAGCTTCCGGAGGAAGCCCCCGATCTCTGTGAAAAGTTTGTAGCGTAACTATGAGGGATTGAAACGAGTAACTGCGGTTTCGGGTAATAATCTTACAGTTGGTTTGTAGCGTAACTATGAGGGATTGAAACTGCATAATGTTTCATTTTTGATGTTATCCACTCCTCGTTTGTAGCGTAACTATGAGGGATTGAAACCAAACAAAAAAAGGAATGTGAGCGAATCCGCCATATCGTTTGTAGCGTAACTATGAGGGATTGAAACTAGGCTGTATAAACGTGTTTAACGGTGATTTCCATACGTTTGTAGCGTAACTATGAGGGATTGAAACTCGCGGTGCCTATAAAACTATAAAACAATGTATCCCCGTTTGTAGCGTAACTATGAGGGATTGAAACTTCTTCGAAGCAATCAACCAACCAACTTGGCTCAAAGTTTGTAGCGTAACTATGAGGGATTGAAACATATATTCGTGTATAATATTTTCAAATGTATTACTTGTTTGTAGCGTAACTATGAGGGATTGAAACCCGAAAAACACGATAAAACAATCGCTGTAGAAAACCTGTTTGTAGCGTAACTATGAGGGATTGAAACAAATCGCGCAATCCTGAAGCAATTAATCTCGGTTTGGTTTGTAGCGTAACTATGAGGGATTGAAACCCGACCTCCGAAAAGATTTGACGGGGGATAAGCGCGTTTGTAGCGTAACTATGAGGGATTGAAACCCCCGCAGGCAGCCACAGAAACTGTTCACTATCTTTGTTTGTAGCGTAACTATGAGGGATTGAAACAATAAAGTCCTCCTCCAAGATGAAATAATATCCATCTGTTTGTAGCGTAACTATGAGGGATTGAAACGGTACTCCCCGTCGCCGGGGAGGATAAACCTCTTCGTTTGTAGCGT
>JANZZV010000023.1 GCA_026419195.1 Fervidobacterium sp. | reverse complement strand
CGCTACAAACTCGCCAAGTTCGACCCCAAACCCGCGGATCAAAACGGTTTCAATCCCTCATAGTTACGCTACAAACCTCGAAAGGTCCGCCTTTTGGAGGGGCGGAGTTACAGTTTCAATCCCTCATAGTTACGCTACAAACCAAAACATGATCGACGGGGAAAGGCAAGGGGAATGGTTTCAATCCCTCATAGTTACGCTACAAACCCCAGCGGGACTCCCAAAAACGTAGGAGCCCCTCTTGTTTCAATCCCTCATAGTTACGCTACAAACTTGTGCGCCACTGGCGCCTCATCGAGGCGGCATTGGGTTTCAATCCCTCATAGTTACGCTACAAACGTCCTGCCGAGGGGGGGTTGAATACACCCCCTACGGTTTCAATCCCTCATAGTTACGCTACAAACGGGATATAATGTGAAAAAATTCACAAACTCACTCCTGTTTCAATCCCTCATAGTTACGCTACAAACAAGGCGGAATACCTTCCGGGGGGCGGTTTGATACGGGTTTCAATCCCTCATAGTTACGCTACAAACCGAAAGCGGGGCTATTTTTTTTATTGCATATTATAGGTTTCAATCCCTCATAGTTACGCTACAAACTAATCGTGTTTGGGTGGACGGCTGCACTATTAGGGGGTTTCAATCCCTCATAGTTACGCTACAAACCAGGGGGGCTTGTGTGTTTTGCGCATGCGCGCCCCGGTTTCAATCCCTCATAGTTACGCTACAAACCATGAAAAGTGATAACATAGAATCGAAAAATCCCCCGTTTCAATCCCTCATAGTTACGCTACAAACCCGGGGAAAGGGAAAAAATTTGTTCTCCCCGGCGAGTTTCAATCCCTCATAGTTACGCTACAAACTTACGACCCGGTCGAACCACGTGTACCGGGTCGAAGTGTTTCAATCCCTCATAGTTACGCTACAAACTGAAGAAATGTTGTTTGAGATTATGTTACAAAATTAGTTTCAATCCCTCATAGTTACGCTACAAACACTTGTTAATCGTGAAAAGGTACGGGAGAACATGTGGTTTCAATCCCTCATAGTTACGCTACAAACGAAAAGTTTGAGGAGTATATTAAGACCCGGTCCAATGTTTCAATCCCTCATAGTTACGCTACAAACGTTTTTTGAGTCCCGCTGGGGGATTTCGTTCCCCTGTTTCAATCCCTCATAGTTACGCTACAAACTGGCGACGGGAATCCCCCCGTCGTAAGATGCCCCCGGTTTCAATCCCTCATAGTTACGCTACAAACTCGCCAAGCGAAACCCCAAACCCGCGGATCAATACAGTTTCAATCCCTCATAGTTACGCTACAAACTGGAAAGAATTTTCGACGAAAGAAGAAAAAAATATGTGTTTCAATCCCTCATAGTTACGCTACAAACCCGGGGAGAACAAATCTCCCCGACGCGGGTTTATAGTTTCAATCCCTCATAGTTACGCTACAAACGGGAGAATAAACGTCTTCCCCGACGCGGGTCGATATAGTTTCAATCCCTCATAGTTACGCTACAAACTGGTATCACTTTTTATGTTACGATTCAAGCATATTTTGTTTCAATCCCTCATAGTTACGCTACAAACTCGCCAAGCGAAACCCCAAACCCGCGGATCAAAACGGTTTCAATCCCTCATAGTTACGCTACAAACGGGGCGTGTATTCAACGCCCCCCTCCTTTGGACACTGTTTCAATCCCTCATAGTTACGCTACAAACTTAGCGAAAAAAGGAAACGGTTTGTGGAGTATATCAGGTTTCAATCCCTCATAGTTACGCTACAAACGCACTTGACGACGGGGGGATTCCCGTCGCCAAGCTCGATCTGTTTCAATCCCTCATAGTTACGCTACAAACCCGGGTCGAGGTTGAGCAAGGTTTTGTGCGCTTCTTGTTTCAATCCCTCATAGTTACGCTACAAACGGCGACGGGGAGTACTTATTAATTGCAAAGAGATATGTTTCAATCCCTCATAGTTACGCTACAAACAGGGAGAAGTATGGTAAGTATTATTGATATTCGACGGTTTCAATCCCTCATAGTTACGCTACAAACCAGGTCGGAGGCTTCCTCCGAAAAGTAATGGAGGGAGTTTCAATCCCTCATAGTTACGCTACAAACTGGGGATGGGGGTTCCCATCCCCACCGCGGACAGCGGTTTCAATCCCTCATAGTTACGCTACAAACTTCTTTTTTTCACTATAAATCCTTTCTTTTTCCATAGTTTCAATCCCTCATAGTTACGCTACAAACTGTTCCCGCGTAACGGAAAGATACCAAGAGGTAAACGTTTCAATCCCTCATAGTTACGCTACAAACGAGATCGGGGGATTTCTCCGTAAACTGATGGAGGAAGTTTCAATCCCTCATAGTTACGCTACAAACCGATGTTGTGGAATTTGGTTTTTCCGTACCATTCGTGTTTCAATCCCTCATAGTTACGCTACAAACGGGAGAAGGTATGGTAAGCATTATTGATATGAAACGGTTTCAATCCCTCATAGTTACGCTACAAACCCGCTGGGGGATTTCATTCCCCCTCCCCATGCCCATGTTTCAATCCCTCATAGTTACGCTACAAACGATACGGGAGGACATGTGTGGACATGTTCTCCCTCCGGTTTCAATCCCTCATAGTTACGCTACAAACAATTATCAAAGATACCAAATACACCCCTCTAATCAAGTTTCAATCCC
>JANZZV010000022.1 GCA_026419195.1 Fervidobacterium sp. | reverse complement strand
ACGCTACAAACGCGTGTATTCAACGCCCCCCGTGCGCGGGCATCTTGGTTTCAATCCCTCATAGTTACGCTACAAACCCCCGACGGGGAATACTTAATGATTGTAAAGAAATAGTTTCAATCCCTCATAGTTACGCTACAAACTTGATTAATTGTTCGAATTTCCTTTTTCTTTCGTTAGTTTCAATCCCTCATAGTTACGCTACAAACTCCCCCGCAGGATTTTCGAGGAGATCGGAGGGTTCCTCGTTTCAATCCCTCATAGTTACGCTACAAACGGGAGGACAAATGTCTTCCCCGACACGGGGCGATATAGTTTCAATCCCTCATAGTTACGCTACAAACGGAGAATTGTTGTTTGAGAATATGTTACAAAATTAGTTTCAATCCCTCATAGTTACGCTACAAACCTTTGTGATTTTTTTCACATGAAACCCCTCCCCCCTGTTTCAATCCCTCATAGTTACGCTACAAACTATTTTGATCGATGGGTTCGAGATCACGCTTGGCGAGTTTCAATCCCTCATAGTTACGCTACAAACCGTCGCGCTCATCCCTCGTCAAATTTTTGCGGAGGTGTTTCAATCCCTCATAGTTACGCTACAAACTTTTTGCGGAGGTCGGGGGCTTCCTCCGGAAGCTTCGTTTCAATCCCTCATAGTTACGCTACAAACAGGTATGGCAACGGAAAAGGTATATAATGAGAAGAAGTTTCAATCCCTCATAGTTACGCTACAAACGGAACCCCCCGTCGTCAAGTGCCCCGAGGAGGGGGTGTTTCAATCCCTCATAGTTACGCTACAAACGGGAAAAAGTATGGAAAGGATATATGATGAAAAAAGGTTTCAATCCCTCATAGTTACGCTACAAACAAAGAGGGGGGCGTTGAATACACGCCCTCGGTAAAGGTTTCAATCCCTCATAGTTACGCTACAAACGAGGAGAGAGTATGTTGAGTTATACGAGTGTGAAGAGTTTCAATCCCTCATAGTTACGCTACAAACTGAAAAGCTTCTTCGGACCCGGTCCGATTGTACGTACGTTTCAATCCCTCATAGTTACGCTACAAACGGTTTTTCCGTACCATTCGTTGAAGTCTTTTCGCAGATGTTTCAATCCCTCATAGTTACGCTACAAACGCACGGAGGGCGTTGAATACACGCCCCCCGTCAAGGTTTCAATCCCTCATAGTTACGCTACAAACGGTCGAAACGGAGGGGGGACTCGTAAGGTTCTTCGAGTCGTTTCAATCCCTCATAGTTACGCTACAAACATGAAAGAAAAAAGAAATTCGTTAAGTTCATCAAGAGTTTCAATCCCTCATAGTTACGCTACAAACACAATATGTCGTCCACGGGCATCATCAGGGGGAATGGTTTCAATCCCTCATAGTTACGCTACAAACGATTTTCTCAGAGATCGGGGGATTCCTCCGGAAAAGTTTCAATCCCTCATAGTTACGCTACAAACGGGAGAATGAATCTTTTCCCTCTCCCCGACACAGGGGTTTCAATCCCTCATAGTTACGCTACAAACCCAAGGGGCGCGCATGCGCACACCACAAAAACAACTGTTTCAATCCCTCATAGTTACGCTACAAACTCAAAATAGAATTTTCAAACCGTTTCTTCTTTTCGTGTTTCAATCCCTCATAGTTACGCTACAAACGTAAATTAAATATCGTCTTCCCACTTAAACGAACATGTTTCAATCCCTCATAGTTACGCTACAAACAAAGTTATGGAAGAAAGAATTTATAACGAAAAAAGAGTTTCAATCCCTCATAGTTACGCTACAAACCCCATGCGCAAGCAGGGGGGCTTGTGTTTGTTTTTGGTTTCAATCCCTCATAGTTACGCTACAAACAGATGCCCGCGCGAGGGGGTCGAATACACGCCCCCCGGTTTCAATCCCTCATAGTTACGCTACAAACCATGTCCACACATGTTCTCCCGTAACGCTTGATGATGTTTCAATCCCTCATAGTTACGCTACAAACTAAAAGTAACGGATATTATGACGTTTTTTCTCACCTTGTTTCAATCCCTCATAGTTACGCTACAAACTCGAGGTCGAGGGGGGGTTCTTGAGGTTTTTCGAGTCGTTTCAATCCCTCATAGTTACGCTACAAACACCTCCCCGGCGACGGGGAGTATCTAATGATAGGTTTCAATCCCTCATAGTTACGCTACAAACAGTCCGCTCCCAAGTGATGGTAGGGGCGCCGATAATAGTTTCAATCCCTCATAGTTACGCTACAAACTAAATACAACCGCGTCTGGGTTGACGGCTGCTCAGTCGTTTCAATCCCTCATAGTTACGCTACAAACCGCTTGGTGACGGGAACCCCCCCGTCGCCAAGTGTCCGTTTCAATCCCTCATAGTTACGCTACAAACCCCCGCGAGGGCGTTGAATACACGCCCTATATAAAGGTTTCAATCCCTCATAGTTACGCTACAAACGAGGTCGGGGGATTCCTCCGAAAATTGCTGGAGGAAGTTTCAATCCCTCATAGTTACGCTACAAACGGAGGATTCCCGTCGCCGAGCGTGATCCCAAACCCCGTTTCAATCCCTCATAGTTACGCTACAAACTCATTTGGCGCACATTTGTGCGCCACTGGCGCCTTTGTTTCAATCCCTCATAGTTACGCTACAAACGGAGAGCGCATGTTGCGCTCATTCCCCGAAGTGTGTTGTTTCAATCCCTCATAGTTACGCTACAAACCCCGTCGCCGGGGAGAACGAACATCTTTCCTCTCCCGTTTCAATCCCTCATAGTTACGCTACAAACCGGGGGGCGTGTATTCGCTCCCCGTGCGCGGACACTGTTTCAATCCCTCATAGTTACGCTACAAACGCGTCTGAAGACTGCGTTATTTGTTTCCTCTGTGCGGTTTCAATCCC
>JANZZV010000021.1 GCA_026419195.1 Fervidobacterium sp. | reverse complement strand
GTTTCAATCCCTCATAGTTACGCTACAAACTGTTCCCGCGCAACGGGAAGATACCTCCCCTCCAGGAGTTTCAATCCCTCATAGTTACGCTACAAACTGTATTCAACGCCCCCCTCGCGCGGGCACTTGACGAGTTTCAATCCCTCATAGTTACGCTACAAACTTTTTTCGGAGGTTGGACTATTCCTCCGAAAGTTATAGTTTCAATCCCTCATAGTTACGCTACAAACTGGTATTAGAATAATATCCCCTGGACGGATATCGAAGTTTCAATCCCTCATAGTTACGCTACAAACGTCCTCCCCGACGGGGAGTATCTAATGATTGCAAAGGTTTCAATCCCTCATAGTTACGCTACAAACCAATTACCATTCCAAATCCTGTCCAAATTAATCGTTGTTTCAATCCCTCATAGTTACGCTACAAACTATTTTGATCGACGGGTTTGGGGTCAAACTCGGCGAGTTTCAATCCCTCATAGTTACGCTACAAACCCCGCAGGATTTTTGCGGAGGTCGGGGGGTTCCTCGTTTCAATCCCTCATAGTTACGCTACAAACTAGATATGTTCTCCCTCCAAGAGGGAAGAGCGCATGGTTTCAATCCCTCATAGTTACGCTACAAACTATCCGGGGAGCGGAAGTCCGCTCCCAGGTAATGGGTTTCAATCCCTCATAGTTACGCTACAAACAAAACACCCGAAATCGTGAGAAAATTGCAAAAAAGGGTTTCAATCCCTCATAGTTACGCTACAAACTCGACGAAAAAAGAAGGAAGTACGTTAAGTTTATCAGTTTCAATCCCTCATAGTTACGCTACAAACCTTAATAAATCTTTTGAAACATCTCTTTTTCTCGTCAGTTTCAATCCCTCATAGTTACGCTACAAACGTATTAATTGCTTTGCTTGAAAAAATTACACCTACGTTTCAATCCCTCATAGTTACGCTACAAACAACTGAGCAAACAAGAAAAACAATTAAAAGGAGGGAGTTTCAATCCCTCATAGTTACGCTACAAACTTTTTGATGAAAGACGACAAAGATTCGAAAAGTATAGTTTCAATCCCTCATAGTTACGCTACAAACCCCGCGCGAGGGGGGCGAATACACGCCCCCCGTCAAGGTTTCAATCCCTCATAGTTACGCTACAAACGATTTTTTGAGTCCCGCTGGGGGATCACGTTCCCCCGTTTCAATCCCTCATAGTTACGCTACAAACAAATATTTGAACATATACCACGGCAGGAATAGCCGCGTTTCAATCCCTCATAGTTACGCTACAAACTTTTCTCCATACTTCTCCCTCCCTTTTTCCCCCTCTGTTTCAATCCCTCATAGTTACGCTACAAACGCACGTACCGGGTCGAAGTCGAGGGGGCGGGGCTCGGTTTCAATCCCTCATAGTTACGCTACAAACGTCCGCGCACGGGGGGCGTTGAATACGTCCCCTATGGTTTCAATCCCTCATAGTTACGCTACAAACCGGTACGTGCAGTCCGACCGGGTCTTGATTAATTCAAGTTTCAATCCCTCATAGTTACGCTACAAACCACGTTCCCCCTCCCCATGCCCCTGGACGACGTGTGTTTCAATCCCTCATAGTTACGCTACAAACTCATTTGGCGCACATTCGTGCGCCACTGGCGCCTCATGTTTCAATCCCTCATAGTTACGCTACAAACAGTTTATCACGACCCGGTCTAATCGGGTATACCGGGGTTTCAATCCCTCATAGTTACGCTACAAACCTCAGTCAGGGGCGGCCGTTACCGCCCAGATGCAATAGTTTCAATCCCTCATAGTTACGCTACAAACCACCATACCTTCTCCCTCCCTTTTTTTCCCCCTTTTGTTTCAATCCCTCATAGTTACGCTACAAACTTTATTTAGAAGATATTCTAAGATAATCTTTAATGCGTTTCAATCCCTCATAGTTACGCTACAAACATTCTTGCATTATATCATTTGTTTTATAAATATTAAGTTTCAATCCCTCATAGTTACGCTACAAACTACAAACCCGTGTCGGGGAAGACGTTTGTCCTCCCGTTTCAATCCCTCATAGTTACGCTACAAACTACTTCCTTCTTTTTTCGTCGAAAATTCTTTCCATAGTTTCAATCCCTCATAGTTACGCTACNAACCAACAGCAGACTCGCTCACGTTTCTTTTTTTGTTTGTGGGGTTTCAATCCCTCATAGTTACGCTACAAACCGTGCCGGGGAGAGGGAAACAATTTATTCTCCCCGGGTTTCAATCCCTCATAGTTACGCTACAAACAGGGTGTAAGGATCGTAGCGGTTGCCCCCAGCCGCTAGTTTCAATCCCTCATAGTTACGCTACAAACCGAATAAGCTTTTCGAATACTCCTTTCTTTTCATTAGTTTCAATCCCTCATAGTTACGCTACAAACCCGTGCGAAAATCGCAAAAAAGGCGGGGGTATAATGGTTTCAATCCCTCATAGTTACGCTACAAACTTATTCTCCCCGGCGACGGGGAGTACTTACTAATTGGTTTCAATCCCTCATAGTTACGCTACAAACGAGGAACCCCCCGACCTCCGCAAAAATTTGACGAGGGAGTTTCAATCCCTCATAGTTACGCTACAAACGGATGGGTACTACCTCATCCTGGAGGAGGATTACATTGTTTCAATCCCTCATAGTTACGCTACAAACCTACGCGAGGGAAGAGCGCACGTCGCGCTCATCCCTGTTTCAATCCCTCATAGTTACGCTACAAACAGTGATACCATAGAATCGAAAATCCCCCCAAAAAAAGTTTCAATCCCTCATAGTTACGCTACAAACTGGTAAACTCTATATCCACCCCCGTGCCGTCCACAGGTTTCAATCCCTCATAGTTACGCTACAAACTTAAATTAGGCGAGCCGAAGTGTGTCAGGCGCGCGTTTCAATCCCTCATAGTTACGCTACAAACTCGATGGGCATCATCAGGGGGAATGAAATCCCCCATGTTTCAATCCCTCATAGTTACGCTACAAACGGAAAAAGGAGGGGAAATTATGGTGAGAAGTATCGTGTTTCAATCCCTCATAGTTACGCTACAAACGGGATTGACTATTTGAAGAGGCGAAAGATATATATATGTTTCAATCCCTCATAGTTACGCTACAAACTGCATATGTTCAGATAATCCGAGTTGGCAGGAACGTGTTTCAATCCCTCATAGTTACGCTACAAACATTATGAAGAGGCGAGACGGCAATTTTAT
>JANZZV010000020.1 GCA_026419195.1 Fervidobacterium sp. | reverse complement strand
CGCTACAAACTCGAACGTACCGGGTTGAAGTCGAAGCGGGACTCGTGTTTCAATCCCTCATAGTTACGCTACAAACCGAGCGAAGAAAAAAGTTTGTAGAGGTTATAAAGACCGTTTCAATCCCTCATAGTTACGCTACAAACGAATTAGGCGAGCCAAAGTGAGTCAGGCGCGCCTAAGTTTCAATCCCTCATAGTTACGCTACAAACATTCAGCTTCGTCTGGCCAAACACACTTCGGCTTGCCGTTTCAATCCCTCATAGTTACGCTACAAACAGTCAGGCGCGCCTAATTGAGCGAGGCGGGGGGGAATGTTTCAATCCCTCATAGTTACGCTACAAACCCCGCTGGGGGATTTCATTCCCCCTTTATATGCCCCGTTTCAATCCCTCATAGTTACGCTACAAACGAATTAGGCGAGCCAAAGTGAGTCAGGCGCGCCCAAGTTTCAATCCCTCATAGTTACGCTACAAACTCACGTTCCCCCTCCCCCTCCCCGTCGATCATGTGCGTTTCAATCCCTCATAGTTACGCTACAAACCAGGAGCAGCCACTTCAAACTGGTCAACAGGAGGAAGGTTTCAATCCCTCATAGTTACGCTACAAACGCGCAGTCTGATTGATAGAGAAGTTTCAAAAGCAATGTTTCAATCCCTCATAGTTACGCTACAAACATATTTGCGTTATGGATAAAAAAAATCACATTTCCGTTTCAATCCCTCATAGTTACGCTACAAACTTGAACGCAGTAAAAGTTGGCGAAAGAATTGATAGGTTTCAATCCCTCATAGTTACGCTACAAACGTACCGATGAGATTTTCTATACTATTACGCATTGCTGTTTCAATCCCTCATAGTTACGCTACAAACATACTTTTTCTCATTTGGTTTCAAAAACGCATGTTCGTTTCAATCCCTCATAGTTACGCTACAAACTCGAAGCGGGGCTCGTGAGGTTTTACGAGTCCCGTGTTTCAATCCCTCATAGTTACGCTACAAACTCGGTGACGGGGAGGTCCCCGTCGTCAAGTGCCCCCGGTTTCAATCCCTCATAGTTACGCTACAAACCTGTTATGACTTCGTTGGCGATTTCTTCGTTATTGGGTTTCAATCCCTCATAGTTACGCTACAAACGGAAAGGGTATATGATGAAAGGAAGAAAAAATTTGTGTTTCAATCCCTCATAGTTACGCTACAAACCTCCATTCAATCGTCAGATTGCGCCCATTTGCAACCGTTTCAATCCCTCATAGTTACGCTACAAACTGTTGATGTAAGCCAGTTTGTGAATAAACCATTAAAGTTTCAATCCCTCATAGTTACGCTACAAACGCAAAACTAGTCGAATTAGGCGAGACGAAGTGTATTGTTTCAATCCCTCATAGTTACGCTACAAACTGATAATTCTGCCATAACTTTCGCATTCCCAACCTGGTTTCAATCCCTCATAGTTACGCTACAAACATTCAAGCATAATATCACCTCCAAAGCAACTGGAAGAGTTTCAATCCCTCATAGTTACGCTACAAACGAAAGGAGAAAGAGATTCGTTGAATTAATCAAGACCGTTTCAATCCCTCATAGTTACGCTACAAACGACTGTGTATACCGGGTCGAAACGGAAGCGGGACTCGGTTTCAATCCCTCATAGTTACGCTACAAACTTTACGACGAGAAGAAAAAAAGATTTGAGAAGAACCGTTTCAATCCCTCATAGTTACGCTACAAACTTGGGTATTCGACGCGGGAACATAATTGTCCCGCGTGTTTCAATCCCTCATAGTTACGCTACAAACAGGGATGAGCGCAACATGCGCTCTTCCCTCTTTCAGGTTTCAATCCCTCATAGTTACGCTACAAACGATAGAGGAATAACCCCGATCTCGGGCCCCGCGTTTGGTTTCAATCCCTCATAGTTACGCTACAAACCCATAACTTCCCCTCCTCTTCTTTTTCCCCCTTTTGTTTCAATCCCTCATAGTTACGCTACAAACCCGGTCTACTTGAATTAGGAATTGACCTCAAAGAATGTTTCAATCCCTCATAGTTACGCTACAAACATATTGTGATGAACGAAAATTGTTCATTGTTCGGGAGTTTCAATCCCTCATAGTTACGCTACAAACGTGTTATTTGCAAAAACTCTTGTTTAACTTTTTCTGTTTCAATCCCTCATAGTTACGCTACAAACAGAACGACTGCGCAAAGAACAAGAAAGAAAGCTACTGTTTCAATCCCTCATAGTTACGCTACAAACTGGGGATGGGGGGTCCCATCCCCGCCGTGGACAGTGGTTTCAATCCCTCATAGTTACGCTACAAACTTACGAAATTGACATGGAAAAATTCAAGGAGGAATGTTTCAATCCCTCATAGTTACGCTACAAACGGAGTAGTATGGTAGGAAGTATCGTTGACATTAAGCGGTTTCAATCCCTCATAGTTACGCTACAAACGGAACCCCCCCTCCACTTCGACCCGGTACGTACAATGTTTCAATCCCTCATAGTTACGCTACAAACTTGTTTACAATGTTATGTTGGATGGGTTGTATAAAAGTTTCAATCCCTCATAGTTACGCTACAAACGAAAAGTACATAAAGACCCGGTCGGACTGCACGTACGTTTCAATCCCTCATAGTTACGCTACAAACACAAAAATGACCCATATCTATATGTACATTCACTCGCGTTTCAATCCCTCATAGTTACGCTACAAACTCTTTAGCAAATCGTTCAAGTTGTTCGTGTGGAGATTGTTTCAATCCCTCATAGTTACGCTACAAACTCAAACAACTCAAGCCCCCCTGCTTTCGCAGGAGGGGGTTTCAATCCCTCATAGTTACGCTACAAACTTGAAAATGGAACGTAAAGAAGCATTAGAAAAAGTGTTTCAATCCCTCATAGTTACGCTACAAACCCTTTTCCTGCTTTCCATCCAACAGCTCATCTACATTGTTTCAATCCCTCATAGTTACGCTACAAACCAACCCAAACGGTAATTGTTGCTCTCTTGCATTCGGGTTTCAATCCCTCATAGTTACGCTACAAACACATCCGCACTTTCTAAAATCTGCAAAGGCATATTAGTTTCAATCCCTCATAGTTACGCTACAAACCGTTCCCCCCGAATAATAGCTGTAAACATTATTGTGGTTTCAATCCCTCATAGTTACGCTACAAACTCTATTTCTCAATCGGATAAAGCTTTCCCGAACATAGTTTCAATCCCTCATAGTTACGCTACAAACGCTTAGCAATATCCCGTGCAATTCGATATGAAGGTAGTTTCAATCCCTCATAGTTACGCTACAAACACGTGCACAAGAGGGCACGGAGGCTGTTTCGCACATGTTTCAATCCCTCATAGTTACGCTACAAACAGAACGACTGCAATAATCACGACCCACAGTTTCCAAGTTTCAATCCCTCATAGTTACGCTACAAACTGGTGCGGTCCGAGGTAAAAGGCTTAACTGTAAGCTTGGTTTCAATCCCTCATAGTTACGCTACAAACGAGGGGTAGAATTCATTATCATGTTATTCTTTTTAGGTTTCAATCCCTCATAGTTACGCTACAAACCAGAAGCTTCAGAATCTGAAACATCCTCAGAAAACGTGTTTCAATCCCTCATAGTTACGCTACAAACTAGTTGTTAAAATTATTTTAATACCATGGATATTTGTGGATTTTA
>JANZZV010000019.1 GCA_026419195.1 Fervidobacterium sp. | reverse complement strand
GTTTGTAGCGTAACTATGAGGGATTGAAACCGATGATGGAAGGAGTAAGTTTATGTGCTTCTAATTGTTTGTAGCGTAACTATGAGGGATTGAAACAAGAAGAATCCATCGATATGTACTTCGGTGTCCATCGTTTGTAGCGTAACTATGAGGGATTGAAACTCTTTATAAACTTTTCGAATCTTTTTTTCTTCTCGTGTTTGTAGCGTAACTATGAGGGATTGAAACCGTAGGGAGAACATATCTATGTATGTTCTCCCGTACCGTTTGTAGCGTAACTATGAGGGATTGAAACACATTAATCCAGCACTTACCAACAATAACAGTTTATTGTTTGTAGCGTAACTATGAGGGATTGAAACACCAATATGGCTCAAGCAAAATTCGAAACTCCACTCAGTTTGTAGCGTAACTATGAGGGATTGAAACAATAAATGAAAATTATCTTTTGTTGTGGGAAGGCTAGTTTGTAGCGTAACTATGAGGGATTGAAACCGAAAAAAGAAGGAAGTACGTTAAGTTTATCACGAGTTTGTAGCGTAACTATGAGGGATTGAAACATTTTGCTTTATTTTTAATTGTTTCGTCGCCGTTCAGTTTGTAGCGTAACTATGAGGGATTGAAACTATGCCCATCGATCATATTTTGATCGATGGGTTCAAGTTTGTAGCGTAACTATGAGGGATTGAAACAAGAAGAATCCATCGATATGTACTTCGGTGTCCATCCGTTTGTAGCGTAACTATGAGGGATTGAAACAGTACTCCCCGTCGGGGAGAATGAATCTCCCCGACAGTTTGTAGCGTAACTATGAGGGATTGAAACCGAGCCCCGCCCCCTCGACTTCGACCCGGTATACCCGGTTTGTAGCGTAACTATGAGGGATTGAAACATAGAAGTTCCTGTAGACCACTCCAACGAAGAATCAGTTTGTAGCGTAACTATGAGGGATTGAAACACAAAATCAGCAAATTCTTCCATCTGTGTTATTTGCGTTTGTAGCGTAACTATGAGGGATTGAAACCTCTTTCAGGGAGAACATGTCCACACATGTTCTCCCAGTTTGTAGCGTAACTATGAGGGATTGAAACTTTATCCATGGGCGTCAAGTAAAAGCCCATGGATATGTTTGTAGCGTAACTATGAGGGATTGAAACTCATCATGTATTACTTCAGTTTCAACCACTTCCTCGTTTGTAGCGTAACTATGAGGGATTGAAACACGGGCATCATCAGGGGGAACGTGATCCCCCATCGGGGTTTGTAGCGTAACTATGAGGGATTGAAACTGATGGGGGGATTCCCGTTCCCAAGCTCGATCCCAAACGTTTGTAGCGTAACTATGAGGGATTGAAACTTCGAACAACTTGCATTCAACGCACTTAAACCTCATGTTTGTAGCGTAACTATGAGGGATTGAAACGCGGGACTCAAAAAACCGAATGAGTCCCGCTTCAACCGTTTGTAGCGTAACTATGAGGGATTGAAACAGAGGGGTCGTATACCCATACATGCCCGCGTTTGACGTTTGTAGCGTAACTATGAGGGATTGAAACTGGATTATGTAAAGACCCGGTCGAACCGCACGTACCGGTTTGTAGCGTAACTATGAGGGATTGAAACCCGAGCTCGATTCTGAACCCGTCGATCAAAACACGATGTTTGTAGCGTAACTATGAGGGATTGAAACCGGAGGGAGAACATATCTACGTATGTTCTCCCGTATCGCGTTTGTAGCGTAACTATGAGGGATTGAAACTCCAACATTGCTGGTAAAATTTGACCACGATACTCAAGTTTGTAGCGTAACTATGAGGGATTGAAACCAACGAGAAGAAAAAAAGATTTGAAAATTCTATCTGTTTGTAGCGTAACTATGAGGGATTGAAACCCAAAAAAACAACACAAGCCCCCCTGCTTCCGCATGGTTTGTAGCGTAACTATGAGGGATTGAAACCAACATCTCATCATCATGCGGTACTAATCGTTCTTGGTTTGTAGCGTAACTATGAGGGATTGAAACTTTCACTTTCCTCTCCCTCGCCCACAAACAAAAAAAGTTTGTAGCGTAACTATGAGGGATTGAAACTTTTTAGACTACAAAATAAATATTTTTGAAGAAAATCTTTTTGGTGAACTTTCACTATCTAAAACATTTTATGACCTTTATTTGAAATATTACTTTATGTCTGTGTATATCATATCCGATAAACTTTATATAGATTTAATAAATGTAATTGATGATGAATATTTTTATAACGACCAAGATTTACTAAAAAATTATATTATTAATCTTCTTTCACATGTTGTAACTCAAATATATATGATATCAACCATGCTTAAAAATATTAATAAATATGAATTTATTCAACCATATTATCTTGAACAATTACAAAAAAGATATTTTGTAGAGGATATTATAAAAGTATCACCCACATTTCAACAAGATTTTAATAGATTCTTAGTATAGTTTATCATTAAATATCAAAATTATAAAGGAACTTAGTTTTTAATAAATAAAATTTTAAAATTCTTAAGTTTGTTAACAAAAGATTTGCAAGTGATGAGTGGATTAGACTATATTTAGACTACAAAAAAATTTGATAATGTAAATGATGATGAAATGTTCCCAAATTCACCAACATATTCTACACGTTTAAATTTAAAATTACTTGAACAAACTACTGAACAAGTTACTAAAAAAGATAAAAATTTTCAAATCTACAATCTTGATATTTCTAACTTTTATGACTTAGTTTCTTTTTTCAAAAATAACAAACAAATTAATTTGAGAAAATATATCTTTTCTTCAAAAAACAAAATAACTGTAAGAAACACATTATATCTTAAATCGCGATTTTACAAAGATATTGATACAGAACGTCTTTTAAAATCAAATTTAACTGTTCTTTAGAATTTCAATGAAATAATGGAAAGTATTTTGTTATTCACAAAACTTCTTTTAACATTTTTACCTATATATTATAATATTTATCTTGATTAGATTGTATCAAGTAGTGAGTTTACTAAATCAAATATAGTTTATCTTTTTGAGATAATTTTCTCTTACCAATTAAAAAATGTTGTTAATGAAAATAAAATATATTTTACAAATATGTATTACCCACATATATCTAATACATTTTATACATACATTCGTAATCTAAACCGCTTAAATGATAATAATGAAATATATAATTAGCGAATTAAAAACACGCCTATGTATACAAAAAAATATAATTACGTTAGTTTTTTATCAAATGCAACATTACAAAAACTGTTAAAATTGTACGTTGAACAAACTAATTTATTCGAAAATTATCACTATAATTTATCCATACAATATTACTTTTTACCAACAAATTTGATAAATATTAATACAAATTCTTCAGAATTAAACGATTTAATTACTCAAATTAATTTATTGATAAATAATTCAGTAAGAATAAAATATCTAATAAACGACATAAAAAATTCTACTGCGTATAAACCAGTAAATCAGTTTTTTGAAGATAGTTTCTATGAAAATGATAATAAATATAGAACTTTAAATATAGTAAGCAATAATTTTGAATTATTTTCTGATCTTGCTATATCTCACAAAACTGTTAAGAAGAATATTTTCTCTGAGTATGATGCTATTATTCATAAATTTGATTATACAAAAATAAACACACCTGTTTATAATTTACGTATGAAGTATAT
>JANZZV010000018.1 GCA_026419195.1 Fervidobacterium sp. | reverse complement strand
CTACAAACGAGCAAGTGAGAAAAACAATTAAAAGGAGGGATGAAAAAGTTTCAATCCCTCATAGTTACGCTACAAACCACAGATTTTGATAAATATTTTATCACAGATAATTAGTTTCAATCCCTCATAGTTACGCTACAAACGATATACATTCTTTATCAATGAAATTTGCAGATTATTGTTTCAATCCCTCATAGTTACGCTACAAACGAAGATAAAATTTATGGAACGTCAATTTTGAAAGATGTTTCAATCCCTCATAGTTACGCTACAAACTTGTAAACGTCGATAACTTTGTAGAGTCTGCCACCAGTTTCAATCCCTCATAGTTACGCTACAAACTTTCGCACCGGCCCTTTCAATATCAACCGCCTCACAGTTTCAATCCCTCATAGTTACGCTACAAACTCATTTTTTCTTGGATGGACACCGAAGTACATATCGAGTTTCAATCCCTCATAGTTACGCTACAAACATATTTACGATCACAAGGTTATTCATATGAAGAGATGTTTCAATCCCTCATAGTTACGCTACAAACGAAGAAATGTTGGTTGGAATTCTGTTACAAAAATTAGTTTCAATCCCTCATAGTTACGCTACAAACTAAAAACGAAAAATCTATATTTGAAGAGGGGAAAAAGTTTCAATCCCTCATAGTTACGCTACAAACCGGTAAACTTCGATACAAAAATTAGAGGTTATCAAAGTTTCAATCCCTCATAGTTACGCTACAAACAAGGTATGGCGAAAGAAATTGAAAAGACAAAAAAAGGTTTCAATCCCTCATAGTTACGCTACAAACCTTGTGTGATGGAATTTTATTACCAAAAGAGGTGAAGTTTCAATCCCTCATAGTTACGCTACAAACGATTATTTAAAAACTGAAAAAATATCAGATGATACAAGTTTCAATCCCTCATAGTTACGCTACAAACCAGGGTTTGGTAAACTTGATCAAGCCAAACAAATATGTTTCAATCCCTCATAGTTACGCTACAAACTCAAGAACAGAGACTTAACACTAAATAAAATCGAAAGTTTCAATCCCTCATAGTTACGCTACAAACAGGTGCATACATCTATTTTCCGTTCCTTGTGTAAAAGTTTCAATCCCTCATAGTTACGCTACAAACTTGGCTCAGTTCCAGTTAATGCCCCTACTGCACCTAGTTTCAATCCCTCATAGTTACGCTACAAACAAAAACGCCCTGCGAAAGCAGGGCTTTTTTTTATTCGTTTCAATCCCTCATAGTTACGCTACAAACGAAACGGGGTCGAGTGTGGGTATATGACCCCTCCCGGTTTCAATCCCTCATAGTTACGCTACAAACTAGAATCGAAAATCCCCCCCAAAGAGGGGGAAAAAGGTTTCAATCCCTCATAGTTACGCTACAAACAGGGGCGCCGATTGTTTGGCGCACGATTGTGCGTCAAGTTTCAATCCCTCATAGTTACGCTACAAACGCAGGAGCACCAATAGTGTGGCGCACGTTTGTGCGCCATGTTTCAATCCCTCATAGTTACGCTACAAACTTTTCGAAGGAAACCCCCGACCTCCGTAAAGATCCGGGTTTCAATCCCTCATAGTTACGCTACAAACTCATCCTGGAGGAGGATTTCATCTGGGGAGCGGAGTTTCAATCCCTCATAGTTACGCTACAAACGGGGAAAACACCCCCAAAAAAAGAAAGGGGGGAAAAGGAGTTTCAATCCCTCATAGTTACGCTACAAACTAAAAAACTAGTGATTTGCAATTTTACCTGCCTGCGGTTTCAATCCCTCATAGTTACGCTACAAACCTGTGGACAGTGTGGGGGTGGATTTAGAGTTTACGTTTCAATCCCTCATAGTTACGCTACAAACGATGAAAAAATAGAATCTAATCGTCTAATCATATTCAGTTTCAATCCCTCATAGTTACGCTACAAACGGGAATGAAATCCCCCAGCGGGACTCAAAAAACCGAAGTTTCAATCCCTCATAGTTACGCTACAAACGCGACGGGGAGTACCTATTAATTTTAAAACGATACGGTTTCAATCCCTCATAGTTACGCTACAAACTGGAGAAATGTTGTTTGAGATTATGTTACAAAATTAGTTTCAATCCCTCATAGTTACGCTACAAACGGGAAAAAATTTATCCTCCCCGACGGGGAGTATTTACGTTTCAATCCCTCATAGTTACGCTACAAACTTTTAACGAAAGGAAGAAAAGATTTGAAAATTATATGTTTCAATCCCTCATAGTTACGCTACAAACTATATCGCCCCGCGTCGGGGAAGTTTGTTCTCCCCGGGTTTCAATCCCTCATAGTTACGCTACAAACTATGACGAAAAGAGGAAAAAATTCGTTGAGTTTATGTTTCAATCCCTCATAGTTACGCTACAAACTAGGGGGCGTATTCGACCCCCTCGCGCGGGCATCTGTTTCAATCCCTCATAGTTACGCTACAAACATGGAAAAGGTTGAAAAGATTTATGATGAGAAAAAGGTTTCAATCCCTCATAGTTACGCTACAAACAACAACATTTCTCCAAAAATATGCTTGTATTGTAACAGTTTCAATCCCTCATAGTTACGCTACAAACAAATTTATAACGAAAGGAAAAGGAAATTCGAACAATGTTTCAATCCCTCATAGTTACGCTACAAACGCGAAACTGCAAAAAAGGGGTGGGGGGGATATAATGGTTTCAATCCCTCATAGTTACGCTACAAACTTTTCGAGGAGGTCGGAGGGTTCCTCCGAAAGTTATGTTTCAATCCCTCATAGTTACGCTACAAACGTGGAGAAAGGTCGATCGCCAGGTGCAGTACCATAGTTTCAATCCCTCATAGTTACGCTACAAACATTGTTGATAAGATTAAAACGCAAGGATATAAAGGTGTTTCAATCCCTCATAGTTACGCTACAAACGCATTTAGAAACAGTGGTTAAAGATGAAAAAATATTGTTTCAATCCCTCATAGTTACGCTACAAACTTTATAACGAAAGAAAACAAAGATTCGAAAAGTTTAGTTTCAATCCCTCATAGTTACGCTACAAACGCACAATGTGTGCTTGCACACACATGTGAAATTTTGCAGTTTCAATCCCTCATAGTTACGCTACAAACCCCAAGAGGGGGAAAAAAAGGGAGGGAAAGTTATGGGTTTCAATCCCTCATAGTTACGCTACAAACTTGGAGAAATGTTGTTTGAGATTATGTTACAAAATTAGTTTCAATCCCTCATAGTTACGCTACAAACCCGCGAGGGGGGCGTTGAATACACGCCCCCCGTCAAGGTTTCAATCCCTCATAGTTACGCTACAAACGAAGAGGTTTATTCTCCCCGGCGACGGGGAATACTGTTTCAATCCCTCATAGTTACGCTACAAACGAGTCCCGCTGGGGGATTTCATTCCCCCTTTGTATGCCCGTGTTTCAATCCCTCATAGTTACGCTACAAACGCAAAAGAGCATTTACTTCGCTTAGCACGATTCTTCGTTTCAATCCCTCATAGTTACGCTACAAACCTACATCCGCTCGATAGCCCATATTAAAACTTCTAAAGTTTCAATCCCTCATAGTTACGCTACAAACCGATGTATTTAAATGGCAAACGTGCAGCATTGGAAATGTTTCAATCCCTCATAGTTACGCTACAAACACGGAAGCGGGACTCGTAAGGTTTTATGAGTCCCGCGTTTCAATCCCTCATAGTTACGCTACAAACAAGAAAGAATTTTTGATGAAAAGAAAGGAAGGTTTGGTTTCAATCCCTCATAGTTACGCTACAAACCCACTTCGACCCGGTACGTGCGGTTCGACCGGGTCTGTTTCAATCCCTCATAGTTACGCTACAAACTCGAAGTGGAGGGGGGGTTCCTCCGTTTCTTCGAGTCGTTTCAATCCCTCATAGTTACGCTACAAACCCGGGTCGAGGTTGAGCAAGGTTTTGTGCGTTTCTTGTTTCAATCCC
>JANZZV010000017.1 GCA_026419195.1 Fervidobacterium sp. | reverse complement strand
TTAAAATCCACAAATATCCATGGTATTAAAATAATTTTAACAACTAGTTTGTAGCGTAACTATGAGGGATTGAAACATTGAATCTTTTAACGTAGAAACATCTATTTTCTTTGTTTGTAGCGTAACTATGAGGGATTGAAACGGCATTTCTCTAAAAAGCAATTTGGGATCGACTCTTGTTTGTAGCGTAACTATGAGGGATTGAAACCAAGAAATGTAATATATTTTTCATATGCATCTATATGTTTGTAGCGTAACTATGAGGGATTGAAACATTGAGCAGCCGTCCACCCAGATGTAATTATATTTGTTTGTAGCGTAACTATGAGGGATTGAAACGAGGTTACTTGGTATCCTTTTGCCACGCGGGAACAGTTTGTAGCGTAACTATGAGGGATTGAAACCTAGCTGGTCTCTCAGCTCCAGCACTTCACCATCTTCGTTTGTAGCGTAACTATGAGGGATTGAAACATAGAGCAGCCGTCCACCCAAACGCGGTTATATTTAGTTTGTAGCGTAACTATGAGGGATTGAAACAAATATATTATGCATTAAAACAAAATTCCAAAGCCAGTTTGTAGCGTAACTATGAGGGATTGAAACCCACCCCCACGGAGGGCGTTAAGATCATAGCGGTTGCCCGTTTGTAGCGTAACTATGAGGGATTGAAACCTGTTTAAACAGCTATAATAAGTTGCCCTAATATTTGGTTTGTAGCGTAACTATGAGGGATTGAAACCCAAGCTTGACTTCGAACCCGTGGATCAGAACTTGATGTTTGTAGCGTAACTATGAGGGATTGAAACTGTGTACCGGGTCGAGATCGAGGAGGGGCTCCTGCGTTTGTAGCGTAACTATGAGGGATTGAAACCCCAAACGCGGTTATACTTAAACCGCAACGTAATCTGTTTGTAGCGTAACTATGAGGGATTGAAACAATGTCCCACGGAGGGGGTTGAATACACCCCCTCTGTTTGTAGCGTAACTATGAGGGATTGAAACTTATAATTAGTAAGTACTCCCCGCCGCCGGGGAGAAGTTTGTAGCGTAACTATGAGGGATTGAAACGTTTGTAAACATGATTTAAATGATGAAGTTGAATATGTTTGTAGCGTAACTATGAGGGATTGAAACGTTGAGATAGCGACAGAGATTGGAGTGGTTGAGCCTGTTTGTAGCGTAACTATGAGGGATTGAAACTTGGGTATATAGTAGGATGAACTTGGTGCGATTGATAGTTTGTAGCGTAACTATGAGGGATTGAAACAAAGGTGATAAGTCTTTGTTGAAATAAAACACCAATGTTTGTAGCGTAACTATGAGGGATTGAAACATGTCAAAGCGAAATGTTTTGGTAGAATAATCATATATGTTTGTAGCGTAACTATGAGGGATTGAAACCTAATATAACATTGGATGGTAATATGTGTCAAATTAGTTTGTAGCGTAACTATGAGGGATTGAAACGTATTTTTTTGAAAAGATATACCTCATCAGGATTTAAGTTTGTAGCGTAACTATGAGGGATTGAAACTGGATCAGAACATGATCCACGGGGAAGGGGAGGTGGGTTTGTAGCGTAACTATGAGGGATTGAAACAAAGGCGGAACACCTTTCGAGGGGCATTTTGATACGTTTGTAGCGTAACTATGAGGGATTGAAACTGTTATCACTTTCTGTGTTACAATTCAAGCATATTTTGTTTGTAGCGTAACTATGAGGGATTGAAACTATACAAACCCACGTCGGGGAAAACATTTATTCTCCGTTTGTAGCGTAACTATGAGGGATTGAAACCAAAATGGAATCGTTTGAGCCAAGTTGGTTGGTTAAGTTTGTAGCGTAACTATGAGGGATTGAAACTAGTATTGTCGATGCAAACGCAGAAACGATTTGTTTGGTTTGTAGCGTAACTATGAGGGATTGAAACATCGCCCATCATTGTTCTATGAAGTTTGGGGTGAAAGGTTTGTAGCGTAACTATGAGGGATTGAAACCCGGGGAGGATAAATTTCTTCCCTCTCCCCGGCACGGTTTGTAGCGTAACTATGAGGGATTGAAACGCTTGATATAGGGGGTGTATTCGACCCCCCCTACACGTTTGTAGCGTAACTATGAGGGATTGAAACGTTGAGATAGCAACAGAGATTGGAGTAGTTGAGCCTAGTTTGTAGCGTAACTATGAGGGATTGAAACGCGGGGCATCTTGTGACGGGGGGTTCCCCGTTCCCGTTTGTAGCGTAACTATGAGGGATTGAAACTTGTATTTATACCTTAATACAATCTTTACATAACTCGTTTGTAGCGTAACTATGAGGGATTGAAACAGAATCCCCCAAGAGGGGGAAAAAAGAGGAGGGAGAGTTTGTAGCGTAACTATGAGGGATTGAAACCATAACACATGTGCCATGGGTAATTGCAGAGTACAAGTTTGTAGCGTAACTATGAGGGATTGAAACCCCCGCGCCGGGGAGAGGGAAACAATTTGTCCTCCCGTTTGTAGCGTAACTATGAGGGATTGAAACTTTTTTGCATTTCTTCCATACTTTTCCCCCCTTTCTTGTTTGTAGCGTAACTATGAGGGATTGAAACCGATTAACAGATACTCCCCGTCGCCGGGGAGAATAAAGTTTGTAGCGTAACTATGAGGGATTGAAACTCGCGGTGCCTATAAGACAATGTATCCCCTTCTCTCGTTTGTAGCGTAACTATGAGGGATTGAAACTGGTATTCGACGCGGGAACATGATCGTCCCGCGTCGGTTTGTAGCGTAACTATGAGGGATTGAAACGAACTACGTATCAAAAGTTTATTGCCAAGAATTAGGTTTGTAGCGTAACTATGAGGGATTGAAACTGTTCGCCCGCGCTTCACATAGGGGGTGTATTCGCCCGTTTGTAGCGTAACTATGAGGGATTGAAACACCTCAACCCGGTACGTGCAATTGGACCGGGTCCGAGTTTGTAGCGTAACTATGAGGGATTGAAACTGTCAATAATGCTTACCATACCTCTCCCTCCTTCTTGTTTGTAGCGTAACTATGAGGGATTGAAACCATTAATTATCTTATCAGCAACTGGCTTACCAAGCGCGTTTGTAGCGTAACTATGAGGGATTGAAACTATATTGATACATCTAAAATTCGGTTAGAGAATGAGAGTTTGTAGCGTAACTATGAGGGATTGAAACATAGCCGAATTATCTGATCCAAAGAGATTTATGCATGTTTGTAGCGTAACTATGAGGGATTGAAACGTAATTTCCGGAGGAAGCCCCCGATCTCCGCGAACAGTTTGTAGCGTAACTATGAGGGATTGAAACAATAACATCCGTTCAGTTAAAATTGGATCCATACAAGTTTGTAGCGTAACTATGAGGGATTGAAACACGGGCATCATTAAGGGGAACGAGATCCCCCACCGGTTTGTAGCGTAACTATGAGGGATTGAAACTCATGTATTTGATGTTTCCAAGCTTATCCCGAACAAGTTTGTAGCGTAACTATGAGGGATTGAAACGCAGCCATTAGGGAGGATTTACCAAATCGCCGCCCTGGTTTGTAGCGTAACTATGAGGGATTGAAACGATGTATGCTACCATTTGTTTTTGAGATAAATAATTGTTTGTAGCGTAACTATGAGGGATTGAAACAACCGAACGTACCGGGTTGAAGTGGAGGGGGGACTCGGTTTGTAGCGTAACTATGAGGGATTGAAACCCCGATTTCGGGTGGTTTTTTAATGGAGGTGAACAGTTTGTAGCGTAACTATGAGGGATTGAAACGATGTAATATCAGTTGCTCTTTCGGAAGCATATAAGTTTGTAGCGTAACTATGAGGGATTGAAACAAATAGTCTTCCAATTCTTTTTTCAATGGAAAAATAAGTTTGTAGCGTAACTATGAGGGATTGAAACTTTCATCGACATCTGAAACATTGATTGCATAAATTTGTTTGTAGCGTAACTATGAGGGATTGAAACTGTATTCAAACAATTTTAAAACTCTTTCTGAGAAAGAGTTTGTAGCGTAACTATGAGGGATTGAAACTATACCGCCCCGCGCCGGGGAAGAGGTTTATCCTCCGTTTGTAGCGTAACTATGAGGGATTGAAACGCGGGACTCGAAGAATCTCACGAGTCCCGCCTCTATCGTTTGTAGCGTAACTATGAGGGATTGAAACGTAATTTCCGGAGGAAGCCCCCGACCTCTGAAAAAAGTTTGTAGCGTAACTATGAGGGATTGAAACGGGGGTTCCCCGTCCCCAAGCTCAATTTTGAACCCGTGTTTGTAGCGTAACTATGAGGGATTGAAACGAGGAATCCACCGATCTCCGCAAAAATCCTGCGGGGTTTGTAGCGTAACTATGAGGGATTGAAACGTAGTTTTGAAAAAAATCATTGGCGATCCAATCCACGTTTGTAGCGTAACTATGAGGGATTGAAACTCCCTCGTCAAATTTTCTCAGAGATCGGGGGGTTCCGTTTGTAGCGTAACTATGAGGGATTGAAACGTCGCATAGAACGTACCGGGTCGAAGTGGAGGGGGGAGTTTGTAGCGTAACTATGAGGGATTGAAACTTTTAAAATTAACAAATATTCCCCGTCGGGGAGGACAGTTTGTAGCGTAACTATGAGGGATTGAAACTTTGAAAATTACCAAGTATTCCCCGTCGCCGGGGAGAATGTTTGTAGCGTAACTATGAGGGATTGAAACAACAACAATTCCCCAAAAATATGCTTGTATTGTAACAGTTTGTAGCGTAACTATGAGGGATTGAAACCGTCGAACGTCAACGATACTTCTCACCATAATTTCCGTTTGTAGCGTAACTATGAGGGATTGAAACCTAAACTAAACAACTGCCCCGCAGACAGCCGCAGAAACGTTTGTAGCGTAACTATGAGGGATTGAAACTCAAACGCGGGCACTTGACGACGGGGGGTTCCCCGTCGTTTGTAGCGTAACTATGAGGGATTGAAACCCCAGACGCGGTTGTATTTATACCGCATCGTAATTTTGTTTGTAGCGTAACTATGAGGGATTGAAACCTGATAGTAAAAAAGAATTATTTGAATTTACAATATGTTTGTAGCGTAACTATGAGGGATTGAAACTCTTTAATATCGTATTGGCATTTCCTAGTGGATTGGAGTTTGTAGCGTAACTATGAGGGATTGAAACCAGTGAATAGAATAAAAGAATATGTAAACAATATGAGTTTGTAGCGTAACTATGAGGGATTGAAACTCATAAAAGTAATAAATGCCGTAATTCTTCATTTACCAGTTTGTAGCGTAACTATGAGGGATTGAAACTTTTCATCATCCGATTCATTTTTTGTGCTTGTACCTGTTTGTAGCGTAACTATGAGGGATTGAAACAGATTTTCTGCTACAACTGTCCATGCATAATGTTTCAGTTTGTAGCGTAACTATGAGGGATTGAAACCGTGAATAGAATATCATTCCCGGTGTTGATTCGTGTGTGTTTGTAGCGTAACTATGAGGGATTGAAACCCTGGTGTAACAGAGGTCTTGATTGGTTGTATAAAGCTTGTAACGTA
>JANZZV010000016.1 GCA_026419195.1 Fervidobacterium sp. | reverse complement strand
TTGTTAGTTTCCTTTGATAACTTGATTACCAATTCATAAAGCATGTCTGCCTCATGTTGACTTTCCAAATTTATATTATATTCATTCGCTATTTCCATAATTCTTTCAGATAAAGATTGTCTAAAATTTGTAATTTCATCAGTTGTTACTGAATTCATATCCAATCTAACCACAGGAAAGCTTTCCCAGTTCCATTTGTCATATATCCATGTATCAACAAATAATTCTTTCTCTCCTTTAAACAAATACTCAAGTACGCTCACAAGTAAACTCTTCCCAAATCTCCTCGGACGAGATAAAAAATAATATCCTTTTGGCTTTTTTACCATATCATATATATACTTCGTTTTATCTACATACACAAAATTCCCATTTATCAAATCTTTATACTCACTTATTCCTATCGGTAGTTCTTTCATCCTACCACCTCTTATTGTTTTCTATAAAGCTCAGTATCCTGAATTTTGTTTTTCAACAGATGTCTACTAATTTATCACGACTCATCAGCTCTCCTTTTTTTAGCACAGAAGTGTTAGTGTTTTTTTGGAACGCAATATAAATTATATCACAGTCGAACGAGTTAGTATCCCATAATTGATACCCTATATAGTACGAACGCCAAGAGAGTAAAGATTGTCTAAACGTAATAGAGTAATTTCTAAAGAATAATTATTCTGATTTGGGAGATGAGTTAAAATGTTTATTTTGAGAAGTAAGTATTTTAGCATCCTAGTAACAAGCATCTTCTTAATTTTTTTATCATTATTAACAACATTAGCTGCTCAAGATTTACCAACTTTTGCTAATCAACAGGCACTTTGGGCAGAGTTACCTGGGTGGATAAAAGAAGGAGTCTGTATCGTTTATCAGCTTCAAGCTGGTGTAAGAACAGGATATGGTGCTGAGAATTTAAGTGCTTCCGGAGTTGGGTATAGGGTTTACCTTGTGACTAATATTGTTGAAAAGAAGGTATACGGTATTAGATTTGATTATGATAGGGATCCTGTCAGAGGACTTTTTTCCTACAAAACTTCGCAAACTTTGTTGAATGTTCCAACAGAATTCCTCTACATGCCATTAAGTGTTGTGCAGCAAGCTTTAAGTGAACGTGACATTTATGCGCAATACGGTGTTTATGTCGAAGGTGGTCAGACAGAAAAAGGAATTTATTATTTTGCAATAACTCGGAAAGGTCAATCTGAAGTTACTGTTTCATCTTACGAATTAACAGAGGAAGGTATAATAAGGAAAGCTACACATACAAGGCAATCTTTACAGGGAGCTGATGCAGCTAATCTTACTTTAGTTGGTATATATCAAATTAGATTGCCTAAGTTAAGCTTGCCACCTGCTGCAAAGCAAAGTTTGTATTACTCGGTAGTATATGGAGCATACGGTGTAACTGTTCCGTGGTCCCAAGTTCAAATTACACCGACAAATGTAGAAGGTAGTGTTATACACATTAGGATGTCTCATACAGGGAGAATTTCGAATGTACTAAATGTCATAGGAAATGAGTACCTTGGACCACATTACATTAATCCAGAACTATTAAAGATCGCGAAGATCATAAGTATACCTGATATAGGATTCGAAATGAGAACAGCAGGATATGGACAGAATGGTGGGATAGTAGTGGCAACAATTTTCGAAAACAGAGTAGTGGCTATAAACGAATACGACCCTTATAGTGGGGTGTTAATTTCTTCGCAATTTATGGACAGAGATTTTTTATATACTGTACAACTGTTAGGTGGATATTAAAAATAACAAGCAAGGTGATTTACTTACCTTGCTTGTTATTTTTAAAACATTATCCTATTTAACCTCGATAACTTCAAAATTTGTGAATCCATTTTGTTTAAGGTTTTCAACAATCTTTTCTTTTACACCAACTAAAACAACAAAGAATTTTTCAGGATACGTGTATTGTTTAAATACCTCATTGGCTTTATCTGCCTTGAGAGAGTTGTATCTTTGAATAAATTCATTTACATAATTTGAGCTTCTTTTTCTAACTTCAACATTGAACGCCACACTGTCTAATATTGAGATTGTATCTTTATAAGCATCTGGGAACTGAGCATTATACAAATTTACAACTTCAAACAACTCTTGCTCTGTTATGGGTCTTTGACCTGTTTTTATATCTTTCATCTCCGAAATGATAGTGTTGATTGTATCACTTACGGCTTCGTATTTCACGGATGTTGTAACGTAATATTCTCCCCCAACTTCGTAGTTTTGCATTGTAGCATTAACACCATATACATATCCTTTCTTTGTTCTCAGTGTGTCCATTAACCTGCAGTTGAAAGCTCCACTACCGTAAACCCTGTTAGCCATCAAAAATTCTATTCTTTCAGGAAACTTAGCATCAAAAAATTCATATCCCATTATAAGGTAAGCTTGTGTTGAGGAGGGTCTATCAACAACAAAAATCTTTCCGTAAGGAGGTGTGTATTTGTTAGCTTTAAAGTTTAGCTCTTCGGTTGTTGTTGGTTTCCAGCTGGAGAAGTACTTATTAATTAAGTTTTTGACTTTTGTCTTATCAAAATCACCAGCTATTGAGAGAACTATTCTATTTGGTGAAATAGAATTATTATAAAATTTCTCCACAAGTAGTGGGGTAAAAAGATTGAAATTTCTCAGCTGTAATTCGTAATTTGCTGAGAAAGAATAAGGATGGTTCTCACCGTACAATGCAGTGTAAAAGTATCTATTGGCAAGCCCCTTTTCTTGGGTCTTTGCTTGGTTTAAAGCTTGTATAAACTCTCCTCTGATTCTTTCAAAATTTTCGCCTGAGAATTCTGGATTAGCTAGTTCGTCAGATAATATGTTCAATAAATCCTCAAGATCTTCGGAAAGACAAGAGGCTATTATTTCATAGTAATCGTTTTTTGCGGACATTGATATGGAAACACTATTCAGTTCTTTTTCTTTTGCAAGTGTCAATTCATCTCTGTTTTTCGTAGAAGAGTTCATAAGTGATAACATGAAAGAAGATATACCTGCATTTTCCTTGGTTTCATTGAGCATACCGTACTTCACATAGCCTTTTATCTCGACAATTGGTAGTTTGTGATCTTCTGCTACATACAATACCATACCGTTTGGAAGTTGTATTCTTTCATACTGGGGTATGGGAATCACTGGGACTTTGTTTTTTGTTCCGGCAAGCTGATCGAAAAGTTCCGGCGTGAATTTTATCGAGAAAGCAAGTATGGATATTACAACTAAGAAAAGTATCGAAATTTTCAAATACTTCATCTTTATACCCCCCAATCTTATCTGTTAGGTACTATGTAGCCTACATATCTATTTTTTGGTAAGAAATATTCTCTTGCTACCCTTTGTATATCTGCACTTGTCAATTTAGCTATATTCTCTATTTGTTTCTTGTAGAACAAAGGATCATCGTATCTTAAAGCTCCCAAAATCACTTCTTCGGAAAATTCTTTTATATCCTTTAAACGAAACATTATATTTTTCAAAAGTGTTTTTTTAACTTTCGTCAACTCTTCCTCGCTGACACCTTCTTTGACTATCTTTTCAAGTTCTTTGTCCATTTCTTGTTTGATCAAATCCAGATCTGCTTCCCTGTATCCGAAGGCATATACAAGTGCATAAGATGGTATTCTCAAATCGTTAGTAAAACCTCCACAACCGAGTATCAATCCTTTGTTATAGTAAAGTTCGTTATTCACTCGTGAACTTTCACTGTTAAGCCATATATCAAGAAGTGCGTTTATAGCTGCGATATCTGGATGATCCCCGCGTGGTATGTTGTACATTTGTAGCATCAGTGCAAGCTTAGTAAGTCGTGGCAGTCTAATAACCTTCTCACCTTCAAACTTCGTTGTTCTATATTCAGGTCTTTTGATTTCCATTGGTTTATAATCACCAAAATATTTTTCAACAAGCTTTACAGCTTCGTCTGGATTAACATCACCCGAGATGGCTATTATCGCATTGTTTGGCGCGTAGAACATCTCATAAAAACTTCTTATGTATTCATGTGTCATATTACTTAAATCATTCATCCAACCGATAATAAAATGTCCAAGGGGGGTTTTCTCAAATGCTTTTGCTTGTAGCTCTTCCCAACCAGACTGAATATAGTTATTTTCCGTTGACTGCCTACGTTCTTGCTTTACAACATCCAGTTCTCTGTAGAAATCTTCTGGATCAATTTTCAAATTCCTCATTCTATCCGCTTCAATTGCAATGGCAAGTTCCAATTTTGCCGATGGGACAACTTCATAATAAACTGTATAGTCGTAGTACGTACCTGCGTTATTTTCACCACCTACTGAGGTGATAAGTTCATCCAATTTCCCCTTTTTCAGAGCTTCCGTACCGTTGAACATCACATGCTCAAGTAAGTGGGCTGCTCCAGTTCTACCCTCTAACTCATCTATAGATCCTACTTTGTACCAGATCTCAAATTTCACAAGTGGTATCGTACGATCCTCAAACACATACACCTGCAAACCGTTAGAAAGTTTGTAATACTTGTAATTAACTGTTGGAACTTCGAGTGCAAGTAGTAGAGTTGAAACGAAAACCAAAAGCAAATACAAAACTTTTCTACCCAAAGTAACCGCCTCCCCTATTTTAAAGTACGGATTTGAAAAATTAGACATAAAAGTTTTTTACTTTTACTTAATAAACTGAGCTTATTTTTCTTATATTTGTATAAAAACGATTAGACTCTGTTTATCATGCACCTGGTTTTTGTCAGCTTTTCGCGTTTTTAAATTTATTGTGAAGGTAAACCTTACAACTTTAACTTTTTGATAACTAGCAAATTTAAAAAATTTTACCAAATTTATTTGAAAAGTGTTGAATAAGCGTTGAATTGGTGTTGTATTTTTATTTCTTGGTGTTATCTGAACGTTTGAAAAAACTCATGAAACGCGATGTTTTGGTTTGTCATTTTAGTTTTTGGATACATCTTTTGATTTTTCGAAAGATCTTTTCAACATATTTATAAATGATTGACCAACTCGGAGCGCCGGTTCAAAATCTTTGTCAAATATAAAACTTAAAATGTTATTTGCAAGTTCCAGTCGATCCAATTTTCTTATATCCTTCTGAACTTTTCCCAACATTTCCTCCGCATCTTCCTTGCATAAAAATTTTTGCAAAACTAATTTTAGTGATTCTTCTCCAAATTCCAAGATGCTCCTATTAAAGCTAAAATCGTATATTTGATTATTTTTTTTGAGAAACCTTTCAATTTGTTCTCTTGTATAATCGTCTGATACAAAGTATCTTATTTTCCTTTTATCTTGCAAAATTTCATAAGCGGCATTGTGAAAAAGATTTTTTCCAACGTACTCTTCTATTTCTTTTTCCGAGGACAAAGTCTGATATTTCAATTTTCTTATGTAACCATCAATTTGTCTTGGTTCGAGTTTCAAAAAAGAAGCTATTTCTTCCGACAATTCTATATCCTTAATTTGCTTTGAATCAGTAGGAAAATAAAACATCTTCGCAAGGGAACTTATTATTTCAATTATTATAGCTGTTTTGGTCATGTAATTCAAATTTTTCTCAGATAAACTTTTTAAAAACTCATAGTAACATTTACAGAAAATTTCTTTTTGTTTCTCATCATTGAGTTCTTGAAAGAATTCTTCGAAATTTTCAGAATTTTTGATTTTGTCTATCATATTCTTACCTCCTCATTCTTGTAAAAAAAATTATAAAAGGTCTTGGGGGATTACCCCAAGACCTTTAGAAACAGAAATCTATTTAGAAAATTCTCCAAAAGAAAAAGTCTGTGCCAGCTATTTCCGAATACTTACCAAAGGCAAACATACCAGGTATTACAGAACTTGCATCTAAAGATCGAACCTCAATGCTTTTACCATTCACTGTTATTGTTGCTTTAACGTTTGCCCCTCCGTTATGTGTAATTAAATAAACTCCTGGTTCGGCTGATGCTGGAAGAATGTATGAAAATCCCTGAGTTGTCGTTACTGTACCTGATGCAACATCTACTGTTGTGTTTTCGCTAATGCGCTTTACCGTAACTGTGAAGCTACCACTTTCGGCCTTTGGAACTTCTATTTTGAATGTGCTTGAGAAAATTTGGTTTATTTTTTTGGTTTCTCCTTTTCCAAGTGTAACACTTCTTGTGTAATAAAGTTGTTCTTCTACAAAACCAACTGTTGAATAATCCCAATCTGGTCCACCAATGTATACATCGTACGTTCCTGGTTCTATGAATTTAAACCTTGCCACAGCTTTATTTGAACCACCCGGGAGAGTATCCATATATGTTTTCTCAAAGTACATTCTTCCTGTTGCTCTATCTTTTATGGTAACAAACACGTGCTCAACAGGATTACCTTTCCTGTCAGTTACATACACTTCCAATTCCGCTGGCTGTAATTCATCTATATCTGGACCTGTTACAG